>NZ_JAGHQV010000011.1:0-147353 GCF_017744175.1 Thalassotalea sp. G20_0
TTCCATGACCTGAAAGCAAAAGGAGTATCGGATCATGAAGGACTGGTATCCGGACACAAAACCCTGGAAGCCAAGAAGGTTTACATCCGTAAAACACAGGAAGTCAAAGGAACGAGATGAAGAAAACGAAGGTACAAAAAAAGGCCATCTCAGGCCTTTTTTTTATGCGACTATTGTCGAGCAATAATCATGAACCAAAGTGCTATTAAGAGGCTATTTTTTTGGCCGCTTTTTTTTGGGAATTTTTTTGGGAAACGACCATGTCAGTCTATTCCACAATTCCCGTAACTCATTGATTCTATTGGTGCCGAAGACGAGACTCGAACTCGTACGCCCATACAGGCACTGCCCCCTCAAGACAGCGTGTCTACCAATTCCACCACTTCGGCCTTAGCTGTCGCTCTCGGCGACAGCAAAATTATTTCTGAAAACTCTTTATAAATCAATAAGATTTTAAATCTTACTGAGGTTTTTCAGAGCTGCTGGAGCCGCTGCTCTCAACGGGCTGAGACTCTAACACAGGCGCATCGCTTTCGATAGTGTTTTCTAATGAATCCACCGAAAAAGGCGCATCATTTACCGGCACAATCTGTTCAATCTGAACAGACGGCAAACCGGCATCAGCAACACTATCAGCTTTCTGCCTGGCCATCATCGCCAGACCGATACTGGTGACGAAAAAGATCGTTGCCAGAATAGCGGTTGTACGGCTCAGAAAGTTCGCTGAGCCCTGACTTCCAAACACCGTTTGCGAAGCCCCCGAGCCAAAGCTGGCTCCTGTTTCTGCACCTTTGCCCTGCTGCAGCATGATCATAGCGATCACACCAACAGCTACCAGCACGTGCACAAGAAGAATAATGGTTTCCATTACTATCCCGCAGCGTGACAAATCACCTTGAAATCAGCAGCTACCAGCGAAGCACCACCGATCAGACCACCATCAACATCAGGCTGGCTCATCAGTTCTGCTGCATTGTCAGCCTTCATGCTTCCACCATACAAAACACGGGTTCTGTCCGCCATGGACGGATCGTTTTCTGCCAGCAGCGCACGAATTTCAGCATGAACTTCCTGCGCCTGTTCAGGGGTTGCAGTCAGACCGGTTCCGATAGCCCAAACTGGTTCATAGGCAATTACATAATTAGCCAGACGCTCCGGACCAGCAGCCCGAAGCACAGTGTTGATCTGATGAGCCACTACTTTCATAGTGTCACCAGCTTCGCGCTCAGACAGAGTCTCACCAACACAAAGCACTGGTACCAGACCCTGATCAACCAGAGCACAGAATTTCGCAGCCACATCGGCATCGGTTTCGCCATACAGGGAACGACGCTCAGAGTGACCAATAAGTACATATTCACAGCCAAGGTCTTTGGCCATCAGAGGAGAGATTTCACCCGTGTAGGCTCCTGACAGCTTATCGGAGGCATTTTGCACGCCAAATTTAACCGCAGAACCCTTCAGCAAGTCGCGTACCTGCTGAACGTATACGCCAGGTGGAAAAACGAGCACCTCAGCCTTGGTTTCAAGCCCTGAAAGGATTCCATCAACAAGCTCACGGATACTGTCAGAAGAACCATTCATCTTCCAGTTTCCGGCTACCAGTGGCTGACGCATACCGCTTACCTCTTTGATCGCGAGGCCGGAATACTAACCTGAAAGACGCCAACATACAATAAGTCAAGCCCTGCGAAGCTATTGAAATCAAGGCAAGGCAACACAGCTCCGGTGCAGGCCAATTCCTGCACCGGGCATCATTCAGCACATTTCCTGCTCAACCACTTTTGCCAGCTTTTCCGCCTGAGCCTTTACCTGAATGCCGTCTTCACCTTCTACCATCACCCGAATGACTGGCTCAGTTCCTGAAGCTCTGAGAAGAACGCGACCTTTTCCGGCCATCTCTTCTTCTGCTTTTTTTACTGCCTCAACAATACCTGGAATGGTGTCGGTGTCCCGCTTATTCTGCACCCGGACATTGATCATGACTTGTGGATAAAGTGTGATCGCAGCCACCATTTCTGACAGTGACTTACCTGCTGTCTGCATGGCTTTTAACACTTTCAATGCCGAGACAATGCCATCACCCGTGGTCGATGCATCACGACTGATAATGTGGCCTGAAGACTCACCACCGAGCTGCCAGTCATTGGCTATCAGCAGTTCATTGACATAACGGTCACCGACATTGGCCCTGGCAAACGGAATGCCGGCAGCTTCCAGTGCTTTCTCCATTCCCAGGTTGGTCATCAACGTGCCCACGACACCACCTTTCAATATCCCCCTGGAATGGCGATCCATGGCAATAATAAACAGCAGCTGGTCGCCATCGACGATCTCACCTATATCATCCACCATAATGACCCGGTCACCATCACCATCAAAGGCAATTCCCAGATCCGCACCGACTTCCCTGACTCTGGCAGCCATTCCTTCCGGGCTGGTAGCGCCTGCGTTCTCGTTAATGTTGACGCCATCCGGATGGATGCACATTGGTATCACTTCCGCACCCAGTTCACGAAAGACCGCAGGACCAACCTGATAGGTTGCACCGTGACCGGCATCAATCACAATTTTCATGCCACGCAGATCCAGCTGCTGGGAAGTGCTACCCTTGCAGTACTCAATGTACCGGCCTGCTGCATCATTCATCCGGGTCACTTTACCCAGGTTCTGGGAGTCAACTACCTCAATCTCTGACTCAAGCAATGCTTCAATTTTCAGCTCAACCTCATCGGATAGCTTGGTGCCGTCGCCTGCAAAAAACTTTATACCATTGTCGTAAAACGGGTTATGGGAGGCGCTGATCACAATACCCGCCTGCCCATTAAAGGTTCGGGTCAGATAGGCAATAGCAGGAGTCGGCATTGGCCCGGTCAGGACAACATCGATACCGGCAGCAGAGAGACCGGCCTCAAGCGCAGACTCAAACATATACCCGGAGATTCGGGTGTCCTTGCCAATAATGACTTTCCCTTCACCCTGTTCAGCCAGGACACGACCCGCAGCCCAGCCCAGCTTCAGGACAAAATCCGGGGTAATTGGAAAGTCACCCACCTTCCCACGAATTCCGTCGGTACCAAAATATTTTCGAGCCATAGCCGTTTACCAAGAATTTCTGAAAGCAATAGCGGTAATCATCTCACTCATTCAAGTGAACCACCAGTACCATTAGATTAAGCGGCTGGCGATATGGAATCGAATATTTCTGTGCTGTTGATGTATGCAAATCTGAAAAGTGACGGGCAACTGGGGGAGTTAATGTCACTCATTTGAAGACCATGAAATGAGCAAAAAAGGATGTTCATCCGTGTTCGCCAGAATACGACAGACTTTCAGGCAATGGGAAGTGGACATGCGCCCCTCTCCCAAAGAGGAAAGACCATTGGTGTACCATATTATAGTCAGCTAAGGGTTACCAGGGTCTAACACGCCAGTTAACCATCAAGGTATTTACAACATCCGAACAACTCCCGTCATCCATTGGCGGGTTAGCTGTCGCCATCAAGGCATGTAAAGCGCCCGAACGACTTCCGTCACTGTCCACTGGCGGGTTAGCTGTCGCCATCAAGGCATGTAAAACATCCGAACGACTTCCGTCACTGTCCACTGGCGGGTTAGCTGTCGCCATCAAGGCATGTAAAGCGTCCGAACGACTTCCGTCACTGTCCACCACTTGCAGGCTAAACCCCAGGGCTTGTAACAACCTATCAACAAGTGAGCACTCTTGCTGGATTGCCCTATCCTTGAGAGGAGTTCTACACATAGGACAGACTACACCATACTGGAGCCAAGTCTCTAAACAAGATGTATGATAATTATGGGCGCATGTGGTAACCGATACTTCTTTTCCTGCAAATTCTGAAATACAAATACCACATTGGTCGTCTTGCTGATATTCAGTAGCGGGCTGGTAATATCGGACGCAGGGGCTTGTGGTTCCGTTCATAACATTTACATCCATCTGATCGATCGTAAATTATGTGACTTGCGTTATCTTTTTTAGTTTCTTGGTTCTCTGTATTTTTTTAGGTAATTCAATAGCTGCAATTATGTAAATGAAGTTGAAATAACAATCATACTTTCTGACTCCCCTGATAAGCAGAAGACAAGGCGGCGTGAAGGCTACGCCTCGTCAACAGACTGAAGAAAACGCAGGACATCAACCGTTTCCCTGACATCATGCACACGGATGATATGAGCACCGCCCTGGGCCGCCAGTATGGCGGCAGCCAGACTACCCGGGAGCCGGTCTTCAGTATCCCGGTCCAGGGTTGCCCCAATAAAGGACTTTCTGGACATACCCGCCAATACCGGCAGACCCGGTTCATGGAAGCGGCGAAAACCCTTCAGCATTTCAAGATCGTACACCGGCGTTTTACCAAACATACCGCCCCCAAAGCCCGGATCCAGTATTAAGCGCTCCCTGGCAATCCCTGCACTCTCACAGCGCTCCACACAAGCCATCAAATACTGGCTGACCTCTTTAACCACATCACCATAGACAGGTACAAACCCGGGCTCAGGTTGATCAACAAGAGAGTGCATCAGAATAATGGGAACCGTCGTTTCCGCTGCTGCTTCCAACGCCCCCTCGCGGTGTAACGCCCGGACATCGTTAATAATCCCCGCGCCCGCTTTTACCGCCTCTTTCATCACCAAAGGAGAGCTGGTATCAATGGAGATAATGACGTTGAAGCGCGATGCCAAACCTTCGATAACGGGCAGAACCCGCTCTAACTCCTGCTCCTGATCTGGCGCACCGGAAGCACCGGGGCGTGTCGACTCGCCACCAATATCCAGAATATCCGCCCCGTCCTTGATCATCTGTTCAGCAACATTCAGCCAGTTATCAGCACAGCGGCTCCCTTGATAAAAAGAGTCCGGCGTAACGTTCAAAACCCCCATCACCCTGGGCCTGTTCAGATCCAGTATTTTCCCTGCACAGTTCAACTTGAATTCGTTGCTCATGAAAACTCCTCAGATCTCATACCAATCACTCCCCCCGAAGTGGGTGCACCAGCAGTAGCCATAAAACCGATAACCATGATTCATCGACAAATTGGCAGACACAAAAAAGGGCAGGTTAAACCTGCCCTTCACAATCTTAGACCTGACTGACGATCAGTGCTCCCCAGCGGGGCCACCAATCGAACCGCCTGAATCTTTTTTACCACCGTCTTCGGCCTTGTCATCAGCCTTTACTTCGGACTCATCAGCAGCAGCCTTAACACCGCTGTCATCGTTATCACCGGAATCCTTGGGAGGGCGAACTTCACGGCCAGCCATGATGTCATCAATCTGATCACTATCAATGGTTTCGTACTGAATCAGCGCCTCAGCCATTTTATCCAGCTTGTCGCGATTATCCACGAGAATCTGGTTAGCGCGGGAGTAACATTCGTCGACTACCCGGCGAACTTCCTCATCAATGATCTTCGCCGTTTCGCCGGAAACATTCATTCTGGAACCACCGCTGCCGTAGTTTTTACCCAGGAAGACCTCACCCTCATCTTCATCGTAGAGCAGCGGACCGAGCTTTTCAGAAAGGCCCCACTTGGTCACCATGCTTCTGGCAATCTGGGTAGCGCGCTGGATATCATTGGAGGCACCGGTTGTTACCCCATCTTTGCCCAACGTCATCTCTTCGGCGATACGACCACCAAACAGCGAGCATATCTGGCTCAGCAGTGCCTGGCGGCTCTGGCTGTAGCGATCCTCTTCAGGCAGGAACATGGTCACCCCAAGCGCCCGGCCTCGCGGAATAATACTCACTTTGTAGACTGGATCATGGTCCGGTACCAATCGACCAACAATGGCATGGCCGGCTTCGTGAAAAGCTGTATTGCTCTTCTCCTTATCACTCATGACCATGGACTTGCGCTCAGCGCCCATCATGATTTTGTCTTTCGCCAGATCAAACTCTTTCTGACCAACTGTGCGCTGGTTAGCCCTTGCTGCAAAGAGCGCCGCCTCATTAACCAGGTTGGCCAGGTCGGCACCGGAGAATCCGGGAGTACCACGGGCGATAACCGAAGGCTGCACATTGTCAGAAACCGGAACCTTGCGCATATGCACTTTAAGGATCTGCTCACGACCACGGATATCCGGCAGGCCAACCACCACCTGACGGTCAAAACGACCGGGACGCAACAACGCAGGGTCAAGAACATCAGGACGGTTGGTAGCAGCAATTACAATAATACCGTCGTTCGCTTCAAAACCGTCCATCTCAACCAGCAGCTGGTTGAGGGTCTGTTCACGTTCATCGTGACCACCGCCCATACCGGCACCACGGTGACGACCGACCGCATCAATCTCGTCAATAAAGATAATGCAGGGGGCCTGCTTCTTGGCCTGCTCAAACATGTCACGGACACGGGAAGCACCAACACCCACAAACATTTCAACAAAGTCAGAACCGGAGATGGTAAAGAACGGAACCTTGGCCTCACCGGCAATCGCTTTGGCGATCAGGGTTTTACCGGTACCCGGAGGACCCACCATCAGAACACCCCGGGGAATACGACCACCCAGACGCTGGAATTTACCGGGATCTTTCAGAAAGTCTACCAGCTCCTGAACATCTTCCTTGGCTTCTTCAACACCGGCTACATCAGCAAACGTGGTTTTGATCTGATCTTCAGACAGCAGACGGGCCTTGCTTTTACCAAAGCTCATTGGGCCACCCCGGCCTCCGCCGCCGCCCTGCATCTGACGCATGAAGAACATAAATACCGCAAGAATCACCAGAATCGGGAAGCTGGCTACCAATAGCTGCGTCCAGATACTCTGCTTTTCAATAGGCTTGGATTCAACCTGTACCTTGCCCAGCAGGAGTTCATCCATCAGTTTGTTGTCTGGCACCGTGGGCGGCAGGTTGGTTTCAAAACGTTCACTGTTGTTTAACATGCCGGTGATGGTAAAACCATCAATGACGACCTTACTGACCTGACGATTTTCTACCATGCTGATGAAGTCAGAATAGGCAACCTTCTGAGTAGACGACTGCATGCCATCGAAGTTTTTAAAGACGGTCAATAGCACCAAGGCGATTATGACCCAGAGAATCAAATTTTTTGCCATATCATTCAAGGGGCTAACCTCTCTTGAGCGTACTTAAGCCTCAGGTAATCGTTTATATTGAGCACGTTCCCCTGGCTCGCTGTGTTATGTATTAATGCTTATTTGCAACGATACACGATCAGCGGACGGTGTGACAGTGATTGTCTTCTATCATGCTGATTAATGCATCCTATTATTCAACGTCCGGTATTATCCCCTGAAGCCCGAGGCCAGCAGATATACTTCTCTTGAGCGCGCCCTGGAAGCCGTCGGCTTGCGAGTCTGCACTTTGTCGAAACTGGTTTTCATATCTTTCAGATAGGCATCAAAGCCTTCCCCCTGAAATACCTTAACCAGGAAAACACCTCCTTTACGTAATACCTGCCTGGACAGATCCAGTGCCAGTTCCACAAGGTACATGGCATTGGGCTGATCAACAGAGAGTGCTCCACTCATATTGGGGGCCATATCGGAAATTACAAGGTCTACCCGGTCTGAACCGATGGTTTCGAGTATTTGTTCCAGCACCGCGTCTTCTGTGAAGTCACCCTGAACAAAGTCAACCCCGGCGATGGGATCCATGGCCAGAATATCTGAAGCAACCACCCGCCCCTGATCACCCACCAAATCAACAGCTACCTGGGACCAGCCCCCGGGTGCCGCACCCAGATCAACCACCCGGATGCCCGGGCGAAAGAGTTTATCCTTCTCCTGAATTTCCAGAAGTTTATAACTGGCCCTGGATCGCCAGCCATCTTTTTGCGACTGCTTTACATAGTGGTCATCAAAGTGCTCTTTTAACCAGCGACCACTACTTTTGGATCTCGCCATATTCTTTTTGCAAACTGCCTGTAAATTAAGTCTGAATGTTGTCTGAAAAATATTTGAACAACATCAAACCGAAAACCGAAAGGGGTAAAAGTCATAGCGATAATATCTTATACAGCATGGCTGTGACAGCAGAAGACAATAAAAGATTAAGTGGCTGATTAGGGGTTAATACGCATCACAAGCCAACACTTTCCACACACTTGTGCTGGTCAAACACTCTGGCAAGTTTATTATTGTGGAGTCAGTAATCACTAACCGCCGTAACACCATTAGCATAATAGGTATTGTTCAACCAATGCCGAAGAGACAGGTTACCACTTATACGGGCAACCTCGAACAGCAGGCCACTTCCCTCCGCAACCAGAAAGCGATAGCATGCGCCACCAGAAGCTTGAATATGCTGTCGAATGACTGAAATGCTGCCAGCCTGAGACCCATTCAGCAGTCCACGGCGCCAGGAGGCTGACCGAGAATAGCGCCCGTAGCGAGGATGGCAGAAAATTGAGGATAAAAAGTCGGAAATTTTTAGTGAATAGTGGTTCTATTTACTAAAAATTTCCGACTTTTTAGACCAATTTGCTGCCACCGCAGCAGGGCAGTCTATTCTCGGACAGCCTCCTAGACATTAATTCACTCTCTTCGACACCCAGTCAATGACCGTTAAGCGCTCCATGAACAGTACTTTTCTGTCCCCAACCTGCATTAACGAAAACTTCTCTGGAAAAATACGGTCATACCCATCATCAGATATCGTGTATGACGATTCGTTATTAAAGAAATTATCAGGAATAGCAAACATGAGCTTGAATGCAGCCAAAAAGAAGCATTTCCGTACCATCGGCCACAACCTGAATCCTGTCGTCATTGTGGCAGACAAGGGGCTGACGGATGGCGTGGTTGAAGAAACATTACGCGCACTGAATGACCATGAACTGATCAAGGTAAAATTCGCCATTGGCGACCGGGAAATCCGCCAGCAACTGGTCAGCGAACTGATCAGCGCCACAAACTCTGACCTCATTCAAACGATTGGCAAAATCGCACTGATTTTCAAAGCCGCCGACAAACCCAATCCTGCACTTTCAAACCTGCTGAGAGTCCAGGGCTAAAGCGAACAGGCCACGATGGTGGCCTTTATCAACGACTGACTGGCAAGCAATTACTGCCCTGCCACTTTCGCCGCCAGGATTGCCTGAAGCTTATAAATATTGGTTTTGCTGTTAAATTCCATCTGCATTGACTCTGGCTGGCCGGAAATCCATATTTTCAGTTCAGCATCCAGATCAAAATGGCCTACAGACTCAACAGTAAACATGGTAATCGACTTATAAGGTATTGAGCGATATTCAACCTTGCGTCCGGTAAGCCCCTGTTTGTCGATCAAAATCAAACGGTGATTGGTCAAAACCACCATATCCCGCACCAGCTTATAGGCCAGCTCTATTGACTCCGACGGATTAAGAATGGTTGCCAGATCCTCCATTGCCTCCGTATTGCTCATCTCACCTGCATTGCCCAGTAAGGCATCAAACAGACCCATAGCATTTCTCCTTAATTTTCACAGGTTATCAGCAAGCATCATTTTTCGGGGGGTAGCGCAATTGAACTTGTTACCAATGATCATGTTCAATGCGTCGAGTCTACCTGATCTTATTCAGGATTCATCATCGCCAGCAGCACTTTGACAAAACCCTTCGTCTTGAGCTGGTGATCATTAACGAGCTGAGTTGTCGCCAGCCAGCTGTTAACCCTGCGCTCAAAATCATCACGACAAATATGGCTGGCCAATTTTATTTGAAGATTCCCAGCCAGCACATGAAGGCGTTGTTGTTCCTGTTGCAGCCGATCAGTCCGGCAGTCTGATGTGTCGGGTTCTTCCTCACAGTGCCGGGCGATAAACTGCCGGGCTTTATTCAGGGTAAGCAGTGAGCGTATCAGCAAGCCATAAATGCGCTCAGCGGTGTTTTGGGGATTGTTAAAAAGAATGGTTCGAGGTATGACAAATACGGCCCCTTTTTGCAGTTTCTCGGTCAGCGGATCAAGGTTCTCAATAAGGAATTCCAGGGCATCGTTCAATAATCTGGTTTCTTCAGTAAACGACAAACACCATACAGGCCTTTCAACGCCAGGAACATGAACGGCCAGTCGTGCTCCATTCGTAT
The DNA here is from genome assembly GCF_017744175.1 of Thalassotalea sp. G20_0. Lineage (NCBI taxonomy): Bacteria > Pseudomonadati > Pseudomonadota > Gammaproteobacteria > Alteromonadales > Colwelliaceae > Thalassotalea > Thalassotalea sp. G20_0. Next base: position 10,056 of record NZ_JAGHQV010000011.1, read on the forward strand.
CAATGACTCTGGAGTCCACGCTGACTTGCAGCTCCATCGTTTTGATACCCAGATCACCGTATCTAAGATCAATATTGCAGGCGTGCGGCAATTTAATCGCCTGACACCCCGGGATCGACCTGATGGTAATGCTTTGTGTGATTTCTGAATCCTCATCGGTGTTCAGTGCCTGCAGTTTCTCGAGGAGTATGGAGGCCGATTTTTCTGTCGTGCAGATAATGTCAATATCATTAAATGCCGGGCAGAGGTTCTGCAGAAAACGGGCGTATGAACCGGTAATCAGAATGGGGGGATCGGCATAAGAGTGATTGACGTCCTGAATAATTTCCAGTGCTTTTAGTGTCAGTGCATCTAACCGCGGAGCTTGCTTGTCCGGGAAACCCGATGCCCCTGTTTTTGCCCATTGCTTCCGGATTTGAGCCCCAATGGTGGAAAATAATGGCTGAGCAACCGATGTATTTTCTGTTTCATTCCTGTACTCCTGAAACTGAGGAAGGAAAAGGACTTCCTGGCCAGGATTGGTATCGGATACCTCTAACGGTGTTGCTACCCAACCAGGGTTGTCAATATCACTTCCGGGGATAACCGGTTGAAACAGCCACTGATCAAGTATATTGGCTTCGGAGCTGTATTGTTCAAACCAGCAGCCCAACGCATGGCGCTGCTTACTTCCTTCAGGAAAATTATTAAGGTACTCCAGCACCTGATCCTTATGGATTTGTCGTCCATCAATAGACAGTCTCTTACTGTAGCAATGTGCCAGGAAGAAGAAATGCAGGCGTAAATTCTGAAATGAGCGCCTCAGTGTTTTGATGGATTGCAATACCTGTTCTGCGGATACGCTCTGATGATTCATTGGCAGCTCATGCTGCATAGCCATGAATTTCAGGATACATTGCACTCGATGCTGCTCATCGTCTTTGACCGATAAGTTGTTTAGGCTTTGACAGGCTTCTTGAAAAATGTGCTGAAACTCACTGGCTTCATCATACGGCTGAAATTGTTCCAGCCGTTGAATCAGAAACCTGGTTTGTCTTGAAGAATAATCCCCGGGCACTTTACTAAACGCTGCCAATACTCTCTGGTTATCCAGATAAGAGCCATGCAGTATTCTTGCATTCAATGCCAGCCGGGAATAAAAAATAGCCCTTTCCAGCAGCCAACCACCACGGACATAGTCTTTAGCCACCTCATCCGGGTTGACCTGCTGGCCATTCAACAACAAGCCCCTGAAGCAGCATTCTGCTTTGAAGCGCACAACCCCCAGCTTGCCTTCCGGACTGTCCGGGAACGCCCTAACCACCGTATCCGGTGTCACCGGCTGGCCATGTAACGGCAAGCCCCTCAGGCAACATTCCGCTTTAAAGCGTGCCAGCGCCAGTGGTGCCCTGGCTGCCTGATAATCCTTAACTACCTCATCCGCTGTGACTTGCTGGCCATGCAATGTCAGGCTGTTCAGGCAACATTCTGCTTTGAAGTGCGCTATACCCAGTTTGCCTACCGGACTATCCGGGAAATACTTAACTACTTCATCCGGTGTCACCTGCTGACCATTCAGCAGCCAGCCCCTCAAACAACATTCTTCTGTAAAGCGCGCTATCCCCAGCTTGCCTTCCGGACTATCCGGGTAATCCTTAACCACCTCATCCGGTGTAATCTGCCGACCACCCAATGGCAGGCACTTAAGGCAACATTCCGTTTTAAAACGGGCTATCCCCAGTTTGCCTTCGGGACTCTCCGGGAAATCCTGAACCACCTCATCCGGTGTAACCTGTCGGCCATTCAACAGCAGATACCTTAGGCAACATTCCGCCTTGAAGCGCGCCAGCTCCAGTGTTGCCCCGATGGCGTGATAAGCCATGACTACTGAATCCGGGAAGACCTGATGACCATTCAAGTTCAGGCCCATCAGGCAACATTCCGCCATGAAGCGTGCTATCGCTAATTGGAACTTATTATTTCGATCTGGCTGTCGGGCGAACTCTTCAATGACCTGAATCGGGGTAACGACTCTATTGCCATGCAGAATGTTCTGTAAGCAAAGTTTTTGCAGGAAAAAGCCGCTTCTGATAGAAGATGTATCACTTCCATAGGCTGTCAGCACATCAGCCGAAGTGATTTGACGTCCTTGTAATGGCTTTTTTTCCCAAAAAGCATCCTCAACACACTTGCCATTATACAGAGCGATGCCTGTGGCTCTATGGGAACCAGGGTTTGAGACACTTTTACCGTAAAATGCACTTCTGAAAGGGTCAGGAAGTCTGCTTGAACTGGCTTGTTGATCAACCCGGCGAGCAGACTTTGGGTGGGCGCTGGATGATGCGGCAGCTTTCAGAATAATACCCTGCACTCATAAATAACGCCATTTGACCTTAAAATTATTATCAGGTTCCATTCAGGATGTGCCAATCCGGGAGATAAACTCAACCCGAAAGGCTGGTGCATGTGGCAATAGCACAATCAGAGCAGCGCAACTGACACTATGAAACAGAAAAATCTGTCGCAAACTTTTTATGCAAGTAATCCTTGTAGGCGGCAAAATTTTTCTCAGACTCCAGAAGTGCTGCAACTTTGCACTTCAGGCCATTTTGAAAGCCTTGAAGTTCATGCTGGTATTGAGCAGGGGAGAATTTAACCAGGCGACTCTCCGCCAAATGTCGAATTTCCAGAGCATCCAATTGCTTCTCCATTAATGGTTTTAAAGCCTCATCATAGGCAGAGCGCAGTAAAGAAATATGCTTCATTTTGGTCGCCGATGGAGAATCAACATCTTGACGAATGAGTCTTTCCCCAGTGACATTTTTCAACATGGATTGTGCAAACCAGGTGACAGTGTCCTGCTCCCCCCTCGTATAGGCGTTCGCTCTGGTGAGAATCGTCCAAAACTCATTCTCTAAAGCTCTCAGGTTATCAATAGGTTCCTTCAGCGCCAGGTTAGCCAGCAAACGTTGTGCCGCAGATACTTCATCTAACTGTTCCAGCTCCATCATATAGTCAGTAAGTTGTTTACTTTTAGCAGGATCACCTTCCCTGCCATCTTTAAAATGTATACCAAGGGGAGATTGTCTGAAACCGAAGTTTGCTACCTGTTCTGGCGTAAACTGGTATTTTGCAATGCCGGGCGTAGAAGCCAGCAGTGATTCAGCCCATCCATTGTCTTCTGATAACACATCGGTGACCTGAACCTGTGTAATAAAACCGTAATTTAAAAATTGGCAGGCTTCCCGCTTACTTTCTTCGGTGCCGTTTAACATCTTTTCTGCCAGCGCTTTAGCCTGAGATGAAACTGCCTCCAAATGCATTCGTTGAGTCTTCGTGAAATCAAACTGCCGACGGGGATATAAGGAAAAAGGCCTCAAACAGGACTTATGGGTGTAGAGCTTACCGGCTCCATCCTTATTGCAGACAATAAATATTCCAATCTGTTCCAGGAATCTAATCCTCGCAAGATCGGACAGCAGGGCTTCTAAAATACCAGGCAATATCTTGCAAAAATCAGCTTTATCTAGATCATCCCGATTACTGGCCAGTCTTTTCAGCCTATCCAAAGGTGCCTTTAGATTTTTAGACAGCTTACTTGAAAGTTCCTCTACTTTCGCAGCTTGAGAAGCTTTCTCAGCCAGCAGTTTTTCCTTATCGAGTTGAACATCTTCCAATTTAGACGTTGCAAGCTTTTGATTATTCGCCGCTATTGCCAGTTCTAGTTTATATTGAGCATTTGTCTTCTCTGCCTCTGTGAGCGCCTCCTCAGCCTTTATACGCGCCTCCTCAGCCTCGGTGCGAGCTATATCCACCGCCTGGTTCTGCTTCTCCGCCTTGGCAACCTCTCCTGCCAACGCCTGCAATTGTTCTTCTTTAGCCTGCAATTGTTCTTCTTTAATGGAAAGGATGCCTTCCATCTTTTGTACTTCTGCTGTCCGCTTTTTCAGTTTACGAGATGTCAGCACGACATCACTTTTCGCACTTTCTGCCTCACCTTTATAATGAGCGGCTTGTTTTTCCAACGATTTGGTTTCTTGCTGCTGCTTTTCAAGCTTCAGCTGCTGTTCCTGCATTAACTCTTCCAGTTTTTGCTTCTGCTGTTCTTCCATCTCATTGATTGCAAACTGCTGCTGCATCAACACCATCTGCAATTCACGCTCTTTCGCTGCACATTCTTCTTTTGCCATTTTAAATTGCTGTTCAGTTATACCCTTTCTTTGAACTAATGCCTGTTTTTGTTGTACCATTTTCAGTTCATTTTCCAAACGAGCAACTTTATTATGGGCTGACTTGATGTGACTACCAGCTTCTTCAATGATTTTATACCCACTGGAAAAAGCGGTCATTTTCCCCAGGCACTCGTCTAAGTCGGGACGAGAGGCACTGTTGTTTGCAACCATGTCAGTTAAGAAACCTATCAGCTGCTGGACGAAATCAGCACAGTTTTTGTTTATCCTGAGTTCTGGAAGAAATTTCTCCAGATTTAGTTTTAAGTCCTTGCGCTGAGCGATCCGAGACTCGGCAACTGCATAACCACCAGGGTCATCAGAAAATAGATTCAACAAAATAATTCCAAGGGAAAACACCATCGACTTGTCTGTAATTTCTGATTTTTGGAATTGGTCAGGCTCAACAAAAAACGGCGTCCCCAACAGATTCAGTGGCCTGGGCGCTGATGGGTCTTCAAGATCACATACATGGGCATTATCAATAAAAAAAATCTCATTCTTAACTTCATCATACATCATGTTGGACGGTTTAATATCGGGATGAGCTAACCCCCCAGCCACGAAAGTCTTGGCACAAATCAACATAGCCACAGCACAGTCAAACCTGTTTTTCAGTGGCCAGTTTTTATCAGCAAAATACTTCTGTAAACATTTTCCGGGAATGCGTAATTGATCCAGGTATTGGTAACCTTCAAATTCTCCAGCACCTAACGATCCGGGCTGAACCGAATGAAAGTCTCTTTCACTCCGGGCAACTTCATTGTTTTCCTGGATCTTCATAACTCTGTTATATTGCTGCCCATGAGGAACTCCCCAACGTTTCTCTGACTTTCGGACCAAATGACTGCTTTCAAAGACTTCTCCAAAAGCACCCTTGCCTAAATATGGTTTGCCATCGTGAACCTGGATAATGACAGGATCCTCTCCAGCCCTTTTAAAGCCAACCAGTCGATCATAATAACTGGTCTTCACTAAACAAAGACAGGAATCTGAGCTACTGTGACGTTGTACTTTAAGCCGACCATATAATTCTTCAGCCATTTTGGCTTCCGGGGATCTCAATACCCGTTTGAACTTAATCCCATGGGCATTTCGTTGCTCGCCATGGACTGAACCTACTGAGCCCGCGCGAGGTGTTTGATGGCTTACTGAGGGTGGAGAAGGGTATAGCATAAGTAAATCCTGCAATTAAAATTTTGATTATGATGATTTGATCGTTAAAAGTTTAAATAGTTCTTTACCATTGTTAATTAACCTGACAGAACGTCAAATCAAAGCTCCATAAAGTGATTCGAAATACTCCGGTTTAAATACCATTTGTTTTCACATAAATCACTAACCAGTTGGTAAGCGTTTATAACATCCCGACTAATCTACTGAAGTAGAATGATCTGGAAAATATTCGATGACAGTTGGTTAACTGATTATGAAGGGCAAGAAGCGAGTGCATCAGTTCAATGAGATTGACGTGCACCATCTCCGTTCATCCTGAGCGGAGTCCAAGAGGGCTTGGCACGATACTATCATGGGCCGGAGTTTGTGCCCTTTGAGAGGAAACATAGAGCCTCAGGACGAACGGAGTGCAGAGCTTATGGTAACGACACCCCGTCAAACTCATGGAAATGATATAACAGGAGGCTAACCGAGAAAGGGGAAAAGAACTTCATGGCAGGGTAAAAACAAAAAAGCCGGGATTAACCCGGCTTTTTTATGACTTATTCTTCGTCAGCGGACGCTACTGCTTCAACAGCAGGACGGTCCAGCAACTCGACATAAGCCATAGGCGCGTTGTCACCATGACGGAATCCGCACTTGATGATACGGATGTAACCGCCTGGACGCTCTTTGAAACGCGGACCCAGATCAGTAAACAGTTTGCCTACCGCAGCCTTGTTACGGAGACGATCGAACGCCAGCCGACGGTTAGCAACGCTGTCTTCCTTAGCCAGGGTGATCAGCGGTTCAGCAACACGACGCAGCTCTTTCGCTTTTGGCAGTGTTGTCTTGATTACTTCGTGCTCAACCAGGGAAGCAGCCATATTCTTGAACATCGCTTTGCGATGAGAACTGTTCCGGTTAAGCTTGCGGCCACTCTTACGATGACGCATGGCACAAACTTCCTCTTCTTACCAGGAACCGCTTCTGTTTCTGCAACAGTGGCGGCTCCTGGCTGCAATTAAGCAGAAACCTTATCGTCGCTCTTCAAACTGGCAGGTGGCCAGTTATCAAGACGCATACCCAAACTCAGACCACGGGAGGCCAGAACGTCCTTGATTTCAGTCAGGGACTTCTTACCCAGGTTCGGGGTCTTGAGCAACTCAACTTCAGTGCGCTGGATCAGGTCACCAATGTAGTAGATATTCTCTGCCTTCAGGCAGTTAGCACTACGTACGGTCAGTTCGAGATCATCAACCGGACGAAGAAGAATCGGATCAACCTCGTCTTCTTCCTTCACAGGCTCTGGCTCGGACTCACCTTCCAGGTCCACGAATACCGCCAGCTGCTGCTGCAGAATAGTAGCAGCACGACGGATGGCTTCATCAGGATCCAGAGTACCATTGGTTTCCAGGTCGATAACCAGCTTGTCGAGGTCAGTACGCTGTTCTACACGAGCACTTTCTACGACATAGGAAACACGGTATACAGGGCTATAGGTGGCATCCAGCTGCAGACGGCCGATAGCGCGAGTTTCCTCTTCATCCTGACGACGGCTGTCGGCTGATTCATACCCACGACCACGAGCAACCTTCAGCTTCATGTTAAGATTGCCCTTGTTGTTCATGTGGGCAATAACATGATCAGGATTCACGATTTCTACATCGTGGTCCAGCTGGATGTCAGCAGCAGTGACGACACCCTCGCCTTTTTTGCTCAGAGTCAGAGTAACGCTGTCACGGCCAGTCATGCGAATAGCCAGGCCTTTGAGGTTGAGCAGGATTTCAATAACATCTTCCTGAACACCTTCAATAGCACTGTATTCATGCTGCACGCCATCAATCTCTACCTCAGTCACGGCGCAACCGGGCATAGAGGAAAGAAGAATGCGACGCAGGGCATTGCCTAAGGTATGCCCAAAACCACGTTCCAGCGGCTCCAGGGTGACCTTTGCCCGTGTCAGACTGATTTCCTCAACATCAATGTGTCGAGGAGTTAGAAATTCAGTTACCGAATTCTGCATGGATGTTACACCCCACCTAACTGTCTATCCCTTACTTGGAGTACAGCTCGACGATCAAGCTCTCGTTGATGTCGGCCGCCAGATCACTCCGCTCGGGCAGCGTCTTGAAGACACCTTCTTTTTTGTTGGCATCTACTTCCACCCAGATGGAGAAACCACGCTGGGCCGCAAGTTCAAGCGCTGCATTGATGCGCAGCTGGTTTTTTGCCTTTTCACGGATAGCAACAACGTCACCAGGCTTAACCTGATAAGACGGGATGTTTACAGTCTTGCCATTAACCATGACAGCTTTGTGGCTGACCAGCTGGCGTGCTTCTGCACGGGTAGAACCGAACCCCATGCGGTAAACCACATTATCAAGGCGAGACTCCAGAAGTTGCAACAGGTTTGAACCAGTTGCACCCTTCAGGCGGTCAGCTTCCTTGTAGTAGTTACGGAACTGCTTTTCCAGTACACCGTAGATACGACGAACTTTCTGCTTCTCACGAAGCTGAACACCGTAGTCGGAGAGACGACCACGACGCTGGCCATGTTGGCCAGGAGCATTTTCTGCCTTGCACTTTGACTCGAGCGCACGAACACCACTCTTCAGGAAGAGATCAGTGCCTTCACGACGAGACAGCTTGCACTTAGGACCTATATATCTAGCCATTTACCGGTCTCCTGCTTATACACGACGCTTCTTGGGCGGACGACAACCATTGTGTGGGATCGGGGTAACATCAGTGATGTTATTGATCTTGAAACCACAAGCGTTGAGCGCGCGTACAGCGGATTCACGGCCTGGACCAGGCCCTTTAACATTCACGTCCAAATTCTTCAGACCGAACTCAGCGGCGGCACGTCCGGCACGCTCAGCTGCAACCTGCGCAGCAAATGGCGTGCTCTTACGGGAACCACGGAAGCCGGAGCCACCTGCAGTTGCCCAGGAGAGTGCATTACCCTGGCGGTCGGTAATTGTCACGATAGTGTTGTTAAAAGAGGCGTGAATATGGGCGATGCCATCCACAACCGACTTTTTAACTTTCTTACGTGTACGAGTACCTGGCTTTGCCATATCAGAACAAATCCTGTATTTAAAAGTTCGTTATTCTCTGCAAAGAAAAGCCTTTAATAGAAAAGGACTATGCCAAGCGTTTCTTCAGAGAAATGCAACGATCTTATTTACGAATCGGTTTGCGCGGACCCTTGCGAGTACGGGCATTGGTCTTCGAGCGCTGACCACGAACCGGCAGACTGCGACGGTGGCGAAGGCCACGGTAGCAACCCAGGTCCATCAGGCGCTTGATGTTCATGCTGATTTCGCGACGCAGGTCACCTTCTACGTTGAGTTTTGCAACTTCAGTACGCAGGGATTCCAGCTGATCTTCGCTCAATTCAGATACTTTGGCAGACGGGTTAACGCCAGTGGCAGCACACAGCTGCTGAGCTGAAGTCTTACCGATACCAAAAATGTAGGTCAACGAGATAACGGCATGTTTGTTATCTGGAATGTTGACGCCAGCAATACGGGCCATTCAATCGTCTCCGTTATTACATTTAACCGTGTAACAGCTATTCAGTTGATCATTTGCTCAGCAAAACCAAATTAAACTGAAACACGTCACCATATTAAAACGCCGGAAGAAACCGTTGTTTCAGAAATGGCTGCTTTCATCCTGAGAAAACACCTTGCCAACGGAGCAATCAAGCAAAGCTAAAACACTCACGCAGCAAAAGGCATTTCCAACAGGTCGAAAGGCGGAAATTGTAATCCCCCTTTCGATAAAACACAACCGCTCATGAACAATTTCATGAGCGGTTGGCTTTGCCTGAGGTCACATTAGACCAGAGTCCTGCTATCGCGAGAATCCGTAGATTCCCAACAATGATTAGCCCTGACGCTGTTTGTGACGCGGCTCCTGACAGATCACACGTACATTACCCTTACGCTTGATGATCTTGCAGTTGCGGCAGATTTTTTTAACCGACGCACGTACTTTCATAACTAACTCCACAACCGTTGCAGAACTATTCTCAATGAGAGTGGCTTAGCGGATCAAACCGCCAGAGCCATAGCCCTTAAGATTGGATTTCTTCAGCAGCGACTCATACTGATGCGACATGAGATGCGACTGCACCTGAGCCATGGTGTCCATCACCACGACCACCACGATCAACAGGCTGGTACCTCCCAGATAGAACGGAACATTGGCCGACACTACCAGGAACTGAGGCAACAGACACACTGCTGTCATATAGAGAGCACCGAACATGGTCAGGCGAGTCAGGACACCATCAATATAACGTGCAGACTGCTCGCCCGGACGGATACCGGGGATGAATGCACCAGACTTCTTCAGGTTATCTGCCACGTCTTTTGGATTAAAGACCAGGGCAGTGTAGAAGAAGCAGAAGAAGATGATGCCTGCCGAGAACAGTATGATGTTCAGTGGCTGACCCGGACCCAGCGCCAGAGCAATGTCCTGCAGCCATCCCATACCTTCACCCTGGCCGAACCACTGCGCAATGGACGCAGGGAACAGCAGCAGGCTGGAAGCGAAAATAGCTGGAATAACGCCGGCCATATTCACCTTCAATGGCAGATGGCTGCTCTGGGCCGCAAACACCTTGCGCCCTTGTTGACGCTTGGCATAGTTTACGGTTATCCGGCGCTGACCCCGTTCGATAAAGACCACAAATGCGATGATCGCAATTGCCAGAAGGGCAACGGCGAGTAACATCAGGATGTTGATATCACCCTGACGTGCGGACTCGAAAGACCGCACAATTGCACTTGGAAGACCAGCGACAATACCTGCAAAAATGAGAATCGAAATACCATTGCCGATTCCCCGTTCAGTCACCTGCTCGCCCAGCCACATCATAAAGACGGCACCGGTGACGAACGTGACCACAGCAACAATATAGAAGCTGAGGTCAGTGCTGAAGGCAACACCCTGATTGGCCAGACCGACAGTCATGCCAGTACCCTGGACCAGGGCAAGGGCAACGGTCAGGTAGCGGGTGTACTGGCTGATCTTGCGACGTCCGGACTCACCTTCCTTCTTGAGCTGCTCCAACTGCGGGCTAACCACGCTCATCAACTGAACGATAATGGACGCCGAAATATAAGGCATGATCCCCAGGGCCAGTACCGACATTCTCTCCAGCGCACCGCCAGAGAACATGTTGAACAGACCCAGAATGGTGCCTTCATTTTGTTGAAACATCCGAGCCAGCGCATCAGGATTGATGCCCGGCACAGGGATGTGCGCACCGATCCTGTAAACCAGGATCGCCAGAAACACGAACTTAACGCGAGACCAGAGCTCGTTTAAGCCGCTTTGATTCCCAACAGGTAATGTCTTAGCCATTTAGTCCTCGATCTTACCACCGGCAGCTTCAATCGCGGCACGGGCGCCTTTGGTAACAGCCAGACCTTTGATGGTGACTGCTTTAGCCAATTCGCCAGACAGTACCACTTTGGCGCGCTGGATGCTACCGCTGACCAGGTCAGCTGCTTTCAGCGCTGCCAGATCGATCACGTCTGCTTCGACCTTGTTCAGTTCGTGCAGACGAATCTCAGCAGTAAAACGCGCTTTGCGTGAAGTAAAGCCAAACTTTGGCAGACGACGCTGCAGTGGCTGCTGACCGCCTTCGAAACCTGGCTTGACAGAACCACCGGAACGGGACTTCTGACCTTTGTGGCCACGGCCACAGGTCTTGCCCAGGCCGGAGCCAATGCCACGACCTACGCGCTTACCCTCTTTGCGGCTACCTTCAGCCGGGCTCAGAGTATTCAAACGCATGTTATTCTCCTTCTACCCGGACAAGGTAGGATACCTTGTTGATCATGCCACGAACTGAAGGAGTGTCTTCCACTTCAACAGTGTGGTTGATACGACGCAGGCCCAGACCCCGTACGCAAGCCTTGTGGCTTTCGAGGCGACCGTTAGTGCTCTTCACGAGCGTCACTTTGATCATCTTCTCAGCCATGACTTACCCCAGGATATCCTCAACAGACTTGCCACGCTTGGCAGCAACGCCTTCAGGAGAACGCATGTCGCGCAGACCGTTAAAAGTAGCACGAACCACGTTCACCGGATTGGTAGAACCGTAGCACTTGGCCAGTACGTTGTGTACGCCAGCCACTTCAAGAACGGCACGCATTGCACCACCGGCGATAACACCGGTACCAGCAGACGCTGGCTGCATGTAAACCTTGGAAGCACCGTGACGGGCTTTCACCGGGTACTGCAGGGTGTCACCGTTCAGGTCAACATGAATCATGTTGCGACGGGCAGCTTCCATCGCTTTCTGGATAGCGATTGGCACTTCACGGGCTTTACCGCGACCAAAACCAACCTTACCCTTGCCATCACCAACGACAGTCAGCGCTGTGAAGCCAAAGATACGGCCACCTTTCACCACTTTGGCGACACGGTTAACCTGTACCAGCTTCTCAATCAAGCCTTCGTCGTTGTTAGGCTTACGCTCATCTCTTTCTCTTGCCATGACGTTCTACCCTTAGAATTCCAGTCCGCCTTCACGGGCTGCATCGGCAAGCGCCTTGACACGACCGTGATATTTGAAACCAGAGCGGTCAAACGCCACCTTGGTTACACCCGCCGCCTTGGCACGCTCAGCAACCAGGGCACCAACTTTCTTGGCCGCTTCTACGTTACCGGTAGCATCGCCACGCAGTTCTTTTTCAACAGTGGAGGCAGATGCCAGCACTTTGTCGCCGTCAGCGGCGATAACCTGCGCATAGATGTGGCGAGGCGTACGATGAATGCTCAGACGAATGGCACCCAGCTCACGCATCTTGACCCTTGCACGAAGGGCACGACGCAGGCGAGAAGATTTCTTGTCCATCATGATCTCACCCTACCTTACTTTTTCTTGGCTTCTTTGCGACGAACGCGTTCGTCAGCATAGCGAACACCCTTGCCTTTATAAGGCTCAGGACGACGGAATTCACGAATTTCCGCAGCAACCTGTCCAACCAGCTGCTTGTCGATACCGCGAACCAGAATTTCAGTCTGGGTCGGAGTTTCACAAGTCACGCCTTGTGGCAGTTCGTATTCAACCGGATGGGAGAAGCCCAGGTTCAAAGTCAGGCTATTACCTTTGGCCGCTGCACGATAACCAACACCGACCAGCTGCAGCCTCTTTTCGAAGCCAGCGGTAACACCGGTTACCATGTTGTTAACCAGGGCACGGGTAGTGCCGGCCAGAGCACGAGAGTGCTTGGCACCATCACGTGGAGCAAACGTCAGAACGTTTTCTTCCTGTCCAACTTCGACATTGTTGTGAACAACAAGTTCCAGTTGACCCTTAGAACCTTTGATTACAAGGATCTGGCCATTGCGCTTGATCTCTACACCAGCAGGGACAGCAACAGGGCTTTTGGCTACTCGAGACATAATACCCCTCCCTTAGAACACAGTGCAGAGAATTTCGCCACCAACACCGGCTGCACGGGCAGCGCGATCGGTCATAACACCTTTGTTGGTGGAAACGATAGCGATACCCAGACCGCCGTTCACTTTAGGCAGCGCTTCCTTGCCAGCGTAAGAACGCAGGCCGGGACGGCTGGTACGCTTCAGGCTTTCAATAACTGGCTTGCCTTCGAAATACTTCAGCTCGATGGCCAGTTCAGCCTTGGCTTCGCCAGCGACTCTGTAGTCAGCGATGAAACCTTCGTCTTTCAAAACCCGGGCTACAGCAACCTTGATTTTGGAGGACGGCATGGTGACAGAGGCGTGCTCTGCCATCTGGGCATTACGGATACGAGTTAGCATATCTGCTAACGGGTCCTGCATACTCATTATCTATATCTCCCGAAGATGAAATGCGCTTACCAGCTGGCTTTAACCAGACCTGGAACATCACCACGCATCGCTGCTTCACGCAGCTTGATACGGCTCAGGCCGAACTTGCGCAGTACGCCGTGTGGACGGCCAGTGATGCGGCAGCGGTTACGCAGACGCGCCTTGCTGGCATTGCGAGGCTGCTTCTGCAGAGCTACCAGGGCATCCCAACGCTCATCTTCAGTGCTGTTAGGATTGTTAATCACAGCTTTCAGCTGTGCACGCTTTTCAGCATACTTGGCAACGGTGCGCTGACGCTTCAGTTCCCGTTGCTTCATGGATACTTTTGCCATAAAACTCGTACCTGTATCAGTTACGGAATGGGAAGTTGAAAGCCTTCAGCAGAGCACGGCCTTCTTCGTCATTCTTGGCGGTAGTGGTCAGAGTGATGTCCAGACCGCGCAGAGTGTCGATTTTGTCGTAATCAACTTCAGGGAAGATGATCTGCTCTTTAACACCCATGCTGTAGTTACCGCGGCCGTCGAAAGACTTGGGGCTCAGACCACGGAAGTCACGGACACGTGGCAGAGCGATATCAACCAGACGCTCCAGGAACTCATACATGCGCTCACGACGCAGAGTCACCTTAACACCGATTGGCCAGCCTTCACGGACTTTAAAGCCGGCAACGGATTTGCGGGCCTTGGTCACAACAGCCTTCTGACCGGCGATTTTTTCCAGGTCAGCAACCGCGTGTTCGATGACTTTCTTGTCACCAATCGCTTCACCCACACCCATGTTCAGGGTGATCTTGGTGATGCGTGGCACTTCATGAACGTTTTTCACACCCAGCTCTTCTTTGAGCATGGGCAGAATTTCTTCACGATATTTGGTTTTAAAATTTGCCATCACTCTCCCCTTACGCGTCAACAGGCTTGCCGTTAGACTTGAATACGCGCTGCTTTTTGCCATCTTCGATAGCAAAGCCAACACGATCAGCCTTGTTGGTTTCAGGGTTCAGAATCGCAACATTAGAAGCTTCGATAGCCGCTTCTTTTTCTACGATTCCACCAGGAGTGCCCAGCATCGGGTTAGGCTTCTGATGTTTCTTGATCATATTGATGCCAGAAACAACCAGCTTGCCGTCAGCACGAACGGTTTGCACTTTACCGCGCTTACCTTTGTCCTTGCCGGCAATTACGATGACTTCGTCATCACGACGGATCTTTTTCATTACCTGCTCCCGTTACAGTACTTCTGGGGCCAGTGAGATGATCTTCATGAACTGCTCACCGCGCAGCTCACGAGTCACTGGTCCAAAGATACGGGTACCGATGGGCTGCAGGTTGGCGTTCAGAAGAACGGCTGCATTGCCATCGAATTTGATCAGGGAACCGTCTGGACGACGAACACCTTTTTTGGTACGCACGACAACAGCGTTCATCACCTGGCCTTTTTTGACCTTACCGCGGGGAATCGCTTCCTTCACGGATACTTTGATGATGTCGCCAATGCCAGCGTAACGGCGATGGGATCCACCCAGCACCTTGATACACTGAACTCGACGGGCGCCGCTGTTATCAGCGACTTCGAGTTGACTTTCTGTCTGGATCATTGCTTATTCTCCAAGCCCAAACTGCAGACGGGTACTCGCCGGCTTTCACAAAAACAACCGTTCCGACGGCAGCCGGAACGGCCATTAATCACTCAAGCCCAAAGCACCGTAGCCTTAGATCTGAGTAGCACGCTCGTCAATGGATACAAGCGTAAACGTCTTGCTCTTTGACAGAGGACGCGTCTCTTTGATGGTCACAACGTCGCCCATACGGCAGTCGTTGTTTTCATCATGAGCGTGCAACTTGGTGGACCGCTTCACGATTTTACCCAGAAGCGGATGTTTTACCCGGCGCTCGATGAGAACAGTGATGGTTTTATCCATCTTGTCGCTCACGACCTTACCGGACAGTGTACGGATCTTTTTCTGACCAACCAGTTCTTCAGCCATCTTATGCTCCTGCCTTTTGGTTCAGGATGGTTTTCACACGAGCGATGTCGCGCTTAACCTGCTTCAGCAGATGGCTCTGACCCAGCTGGCCAGTAGCTTTCTGCATACGGAAGTTAAACTGATCCCGCAGCAGAGAGAGCAGCTCAGTATTGAGCTCCTCTACAGACTTTTCACGCAGTTCAGCAGCTTTCATCACATTACGCTCCGCTTAACGAAGGCAGTTTCCAGCGGCAGCTTGGCTGCTGCAAGAGCAAAGGCTTCACGAGCCAGCTCTTCGGACACACCTTCCATCTCATAGAGAACGCGGCCTGGTTGAATCTGGCACACCCAGTATTCCACGTTACCCTTACCTTTACCCTGACGAACCTCAAGAGGCTTACCGGTGATCGGCTTGTCAGGAAAGACGCGGATCCAGATTTTACCGCCACGTTTAATGTGACGGGTCATGGCACGACGAGCCGCCTCAATCTGGCGAGCTGTTATACGTCCACGACCGATTGCTTTCAATGCGTATTCGCCGAAGCTAACCTTGGAGCCGCGGAGTGCCAGACCACGATTGCGGCCTTTTTGCTGCTTACGAAATTTCGTACGCTTAGGCTGTAACATTTCCGCGCTCCTTAACTCTTAGCCTGACGCTTCTTAGGGCGACGAGCTGGCTGTTCTTTATCTTTGGAAGGCTCAACAGTGGGCGCCATGCCACCGATAACCTCACCCTTAAAGATCCAGACCTTGACACCCAGAATACCGTAGGTGGTCAGTGCTTCATAATGTGCATAATCGATGTCAGCACGCAGGGTGTGCAGTGGCACACGACCTTCGCGGTACCATTCAGTACGCGCGATTTCAGCACCGCCAAGACGGCCACTCAGTTGAACCTTGATACCCTTGGCACCCAGACGCATGGCGTTCTGGACAGAGCGCTTCATGGCACGACGGAACATCACACGACGCTCCAGCTGACCAGCGATGCTCTGAGCCACCAGCATGGCATTCAGTTCAGGCTTGCGGATTTCTTCAATGTTGATGTGCACAGGCACGCCCATCATTTTGGACACCGCCTGACGCAGCTTCTCAACGTCTTCACCCTTCTTGCCAATCACGATACCCGGACGGGCAGTGTGAATGGTCACGCGGGCGCTTTGCGCTGGACGCTGGATTTCAACATGGCTTACAGAAGCGTTTTTCAGCTTCTCTTCAATGAAACTGCGCACCGCCAGGTCAGCATTCAGTTTGTCAGCGTAATCGCTGCCATCTGCAAACCAGACTGAACGGTGGGGCTTAACGATGCCCAGGCGAATTCCATTAGGATGTACTTTCTGACCCATCTGACCGCTCCTTAGACCTCTGCAACCTTAACCGTAATATGGCAAGACCGCTTCAGAATGCGATCAGCACGACCCTTGGCACGTGGGCGAATGCGCTTCATAGTCATGCCTTCGTCAACGAAGACAGTAGAGACTTTCAGCTCATCGATGTCCATGCCGTCATTGTGCTCAGCGTTTGCAATAGCAGACTCAAGCACTTTCTTAACCAGAACCGCAGCTTTTTTCGGGCTGTAGCTCAGGAGATCCAGGGCGTCGCCAACTGCCTTGCCGCGGATCTGGTCAGCGACCAGACGCGCTTTCTGGGCAGAAATGCGAGCGCCTTTATGCATAGCAGCAACTTCTTTCATTTCTATACCCTCTTAGCGCTTCTTGGCCTTCTTGTCTGCTGCGTGACCGCGATAAGTACGGGTTGCAGCAAACTCACCCAGCTTGTGGCCAACCATATCTTCGGTAACGAAGACAGGAACGTGCTGACGACCGTTGTGCACAGCCAGAGTCAGACCAACCATGGTTGGGATAATCATGGAGCGGCGAGACCAGGTCTTGATCGGACGCTTGTTGCCGCTTTCAGCCGCTTCTTCGACTTTCTTCAGCAGGTGAAGGTCGATAAATGGGCCTTTTTTCAATGAACGTGGCACTATCGTATCCTCTCTCTAGGCTTACTTCGCGCTGCGACGACGTACGATCATTTTGTCCGTACGCTTGTTGGAACGAGTCTTGCGACCCTTGGTCGGGATACCCCATGGCGTCACAGGATGACGACCACCGGAAGTACGACCTTCACCACCACCATGTGGGTGATCTACCGGGTTCATGGCAACACCACGAACGGTCGGACGCACACCACGCCAGCGCTTAGCACCCGCTTTACCCAGAGAGCGCAGGTTGTGCTCACTGTTAGAGACTTCGCCCAGAGTGGCGCGACAGTCAGCCAATACTTTACGCATTTCACCGGAACGCAGACGCAGGGTAACGTAAGCACCGTCACGAGCGACCAGCTGGGCAGAAGCACCAGCACTGCGAATCATCTGAGCGCCCTTACCAGGCTTCATTTCTACACAGTGTACGATGGAACCCTGTGGAATATTGCGCAGAGGCAGAGTATTACCAGCTTTGATCGGGGCATCAACACCGGAGAACAGCTCATCACCGGCTTTCACACCTTTAGGCGCGATAATGTAACGACGCTCACCATCCATGTATTTCAACAGGGCGATGTGCGCAGTACGGTTTGGATCGTATTCCAGACGCTCAACAACAGCTGGAATGCCGTCCTTGTTGCGACGAAAGTCTACGATACGGTAGTGCTGCTTGTGACCACCCCCGCGATGACGGGTAGTGATACGACCAGCATTGTTGCGACCACCAGTTTTGCCTTTCTTTTCCACCAGAGGCGCGTAAGGGCGGCCCTTGTGGAGGTCAGGGTTTACTACCTTGACAACGAAGCGGCGACCTGGAGAAGTCGGCTTGCATTTGATTACTGCCATTCTCTAGCTCCTTATTCCGCGTCCGCGAAGTCAATTTCCTGACCTTGCTCCAGGCTGACGTACGCCTTTTTCCAGTCTGAGCGCTGGCCCATACCGAAACGAGTACGCTTGGTCTTGCCCTTAACAACGGCAGTCCTGACAGCTTTAACGCTGACTTCAAACAGCTGCTCAACAGCTTTTTTGATTTCGAGCTTGGTTGCGTCCCTGGCTACCTTGAAGACGTACTGATTGTGCTCTTCAGCAACGACAGTGGCCTTCTCGGAAATGTGCGGACCAAGCAGAACTTTGAAAATACGTTCCTGGTTCATCCCAGCATCTCCTCGAACTTCTTGATGGCAGACACGGTCATCACGACTTTGTCGTGAGCAACCAGGCTAACCGGATCAATACCCTGAACGTCACGAACATCCACGTGAGGAATGTTGCGAGCGGCCAGATAAATGTTCTGATCCACTTCATCAGCAACGATCAACGCGCCGTTAGCGTTCAGTTCATTCAGCTTGGCTACAACCAGTTTGGTCTTTGGTGATTCAACAGCGAACTGCTCAACCACAATAAGACGCTCTTGACGAACCAGCTCGGACAAGATGGAACGCAGCGCTGCGCGATACATCTTCTTGTTCAGCTTTTGAGCGTGATTCTGTGGTTTGGCAGCAAATGTCTTGCCGCCCCCGCGCCACAGTGGGCTGCGGATAGTACCGGCGCGTGCACGACCGGAACCTTTTTGACGCCAGGGCTTACGACCACCGCCACTTACGTCGCTGCGGTTTTTCTGAGCTCTGGTGCCTTGACGCGCACCGGCCATGAATGCAACAACCGCCTGGTGAACCAGGGTTTCGTTGAATTCAGTGCCAAAAGTCACGTCTGAGACCTGAACGGCATCTGCACCGTTTACCTTCAGTTCCATCGTCTAATCCCCTCAGGCGTGAGCACGTGCTTTAACTGCTGGACGAACAATAACGTCAGCACCGGCTGCACCGGGTACTGCGCCTTTGACCAGCAGCAGGTTACGCTCGCTATCAACGCGAACGAGTTCCAGGGACTGTACGGTCACGTTTTCAGCGCCCATATGTCCAGCCATTTTCTTGCCTTTGAAGACACGACCAGGAGTCTGACACTGGCCGATAGAGCCAGGTGCACGGTGAGACAGAGAGTTACCGTGGGTCGCGTCCTGCATACGGAAGTTCCAGCGCTTGATAGCACCCTGGAAGCCCTTACCCTTGGACTGACCGGTAACGTCTACTTTCTGACCTTGCTCAAACAGGTCTACACCGATAACGTCGCCCGCTTTATATTCAGCGTCAGCGTCGATACGGAATTCCCAGAGACCAGAACCAGCTTCAACGCCTGCTTTGGCGAAGTGGCCAGCTTCCGGCTTGCTCAGACGGCTGCTTTTCTTGCTTCCGGAAGTTACCTGAATTGCAGTATATCCGTCGGTTTCCAGGGTTTTCACCTGGGTAACGCGGTTTGGATCTACCTCAATTACGGTAACCGGTATGGAAACACCGTCTTCGGTGAAAACACGGGTCATACCGCGTTTCTTGCCGACTAATCCAATAGTCATTTCAACCTCTCTCGTGTACGGGGCTATCACCCACTATGGCCGCTCACTTCAGAGCTGTTACACAAAAGTGTGCACACTTTGATGGAGAGCCCATGGCCTCATTAACCGAGACTGATCTGCACTTCGACACCGGCTGCCAGATCCAGTTTCATGAGTGCGTCTACAGTTTTTTCGGTGGGCTCGATAATGTCGAGAAGACGCTTGTGAGTACGGATTTCATACTGGTCACGGGCGTCTTTGTTGACGTGTGGAGAAATCAGTACAGTAAAGCGTTCTTTTCGTGTTGGCAGAGGGATTGGACCACGAACCTGCGCACCAGTTCTTTTTGCAGTATCAACGATTTCCTGCGTAGACTGGTCAATCAGGCGATGGTCAAAAGCCTTCAGGCGAATACGAATTTGCTGCGCCTGTGAGGACTGCTTTGATTGTTGGCTCATTTTGTTCTAACCATGGCATCTATAAAGAACAAAGTCTGATGAACTATGTCACCTAGACAAAAGGACGCAAAATTCTACTAACCACAAAACTTGCTGTCAACACAAGCTTTCAAACAAGTTTTTGTTATATGGAAGAGCAGAGGGTCATTTTATCAGGCGGGCATGATACATGGCCGGGGGGGATTGATTGAATAGGGACTATCTGAAGGCAGGCTGGGTACAGATCACAATCCATTACTCTCAAATTGTTATTTTGCTAAAAGATCAAGCATTTGTCCCCACGGATTTTTAATGATTCTGACTGCCAACTGACTTTCTGTGTCTGAAAAGCCGCCAGAGCTTTTCTTTTTGTTACACCGAAGAACCCTTTAGACATTTGCCCTGATCTCAAATCTCTTACTGCTTTCGAAAAGTCACAAGCCTTATCATAAGTTTCGTTGCTTACCTCTCCGTCTGAAACATCGCCTACGGTCTCTGCTGAATTCTTGAGAAATGCCGCATACTGCCTGTCATCACTCCTGACTGCATCAACAAATTCGGTCACTGACTGCTCTTTAAACGTCCCATGGTTCGGCAAATGCAACATTTGATCCCCACCCATGGAAAGCGCTATATGAGAGTTACCGTAAAAGAGAATAATATCACCGGGTTCCGGCACAGTATCATGCAAAGGTAAGGATTTCTGCATGCCAAAAAGCTCAACGATTTTCTTGTTATAATCCATGTCACTGCTCATGGCATCGTTATTTTTCAACCATTTTATCAGTGCATCCTCAGGCAACACTCCACTTTTCATCCCTGCCTGTAAAACCCCCTCCCAACAATTAAGCCTGGATTGCTCATTGATCGGTGTACCACGCTTCACCAGCTCCTCCAAACCATTTTTGGCACCATCAACATTCATCGCCGGTGCCCCCCAATGGTACCAACCAACCATCTTATTGGCAGCCTCCACTACTTTAGCTCCCGGCGTATTGGTAAAGTCAGGTTGTACTTTTATCTTAATATCAATAGCCGTTGATGAAATCTTACGGCTTGACAATAACTTCGCAGAAGGCTTAACCCCAGACCCCAAACAAGGCTTTACACCATGTTGGGTTACTACTTTGCGCTGATCCTCTGTCTTCCCAACCTTCCTGACTTCCGCTTCGCCAAAATTATTATGAACCACTCCCTGATTTTCGTTAATCTTCATAAACTTATCATCCCTGATCATTATTCATTCGTTATATCTTTACAATAATAGTTAAAAGCTATTAATGAAGAACAGATCACCCCAATACCACCTTGCAAATAAAGCACTTATAGGTGACATAACTTTTGTCTATATAGTAAAGCGAAAGTGCCATTATAATGTCCCACCTTAATCACGGCTTTCCCATTAAAACGATATTTACGGCCTTATTTCATGCATAATCCAACACTTAAACTCTGGTTGGCGTTCTGCGCACTGCTGCCGCTCGGGATTTTTCTGCTGATCAGCGCCAGCTATAAACCACCGGAGTCTCTGCTGTATTGGCCCTGGATTCCGTCACTGGGCATCGATTTTTCACTCCGCCTTGATGGCCTCAGTGTCCTGTTTGCCAGTTTAATCAGTGGCGTCGGGTTTCTGGTCCAACTCTATGCCATCGCTTATATGAAACCTTACCAAGGCCGCGGTGCGTTTCACCTGTATCTGACCCTGTTTATGCTGGCCATGCTGGGTCTGGTACTGGCTGATAACCTGCTGTTGCTGTTCGTATTCTGGGAATTAACCACCCTCACCTCCTATCTGCTGATTGGCTTTAACCATGAACAGGAAAAATCCCGCAAGAACGCCCTGCAAGCCATGCTGGTCACCGGCAGTGGCGGCCTGGCAATGCTGGCGGGCCTGATTATGCTGGGCGAAATGGCGGGTACCTACAGTCTCAGTGCCATCATCACCCAGGGGGCTTCGCTGTCTCAGCACCCGTGGTTTACGCCATCACTGTTGCTTATTCTGCTGGGGGCATTCACCAAATCGGCACAGTTTCCCTTTCATTTCTGGTTGCCCGGTGCCATGGCCGCACCTACCCCCGTCAGTGCCTATCTGCACTCGTCCACTATGGTCAAAGCCGGTGTTTACCTGCTGGCACGACTGCTGCCGGTGTATGGTGACAGCACGTTATGGTTCACACTGCTGTGCAGTGCCGGTGCTTTTACTGCACTGTGGTGTGCCATACAGGCTTACCGTCAGACCGACTTAAAGCTGATGCTTGCCTTCAGTACCAATGTCATTCTTGGTCAGCTGGTGATGCTGATCGGCATCGGCAGCAGCTATGCCGTCACTGCCGCGTTGCTGTTGATTGCGGCGCACTCCTTTTATAAGGCCGGACTGTTTATGGTGGTCGGTAATATCGATAAAGCCACCGGCACCCGGGAATACCATGAACTGGCGGGGCTGCGTGCGGTACTGGCCATCAGCTTTACTGCCGCTTTGGTGACCGCTGCGTCCAAGGCGGGTCTGCCACCGTCGTTTGGTTTCCTGTCCAAGGAGTACCTCTATAAAGCAGGACTGGAATTTGGCTGGCTGCTTTCCGGCACCATGCTGCTGACCAATGCCATTATGGTGGCGTTGGCACTGCTGATCGTGATCAAACCCTTTTTACGGCCCCATCATGCCAAGGCTGCACCGATGAAAGCCGTTGAACATAATCAACTGCTCTGGTTGCCACCCATCGTGCTGGCACTGCTGTCGATCATTGTGCCGCTGGCACTGCTGAACTGGTATCAGGGGCTGGTGATTGATCCGGCTGCTGAGGTGATGCTGTCTACCCCTCAGGTGAAAACGGTGAAGCTCTGGGAAGGGTTAAACCTGCCGCTGCTGTTAAGTGCACTCACGCTGTTACTGGGTATCTTGCTCTATGTCGGCTATCCACGCCTGAAGCCACGGCTCGACCAGCTTATGTCCGGGCTACCGTCCGGCCCTGCTATTTATCAGTACCTGCTGGATGCCGTGGTCAAACTGGCAAACTGGCAAACCCGTCTGTTACAGCACGGTCAGCTAACCCAATACAGCCTGCAGTTTTTCCTGGTGTTACTGGCTTTTCTTGGCACTGTACTCTGGCAGATACACCCCCTGCCACCGATTGATTGGGATCTGAAGTACTACGATATCTTCCTCGCCGTGTTTCTGGTCATCGCCGCCGTGGTGGTGGTCAAGGCCCGTACCCTGCTATTGGCGGTGGCCGCACTGGGTACCATTGGCTTTCTGACCACACTGGTTTTCCTGGTGTATAGCGCTCCGGATGTGGCCAAAACGCAGTTACTGGTAGAGACCCTGCTCGTGGTCTTTATCGCCATCGTGTTACGCCACCTATCTGCTGCCAACACGGTTCCCCGGCATTCAGCGGTTCGCCGCCTGGTGCACGCCTGCGTTGCCGCAGGCATCGGGATCAGCATCACCCTGGCTCTGTGGATTATTACTGCCGAACCCATGAATCAGGCAATCTCCGAGTTCTATGCCCAGACCAGCGTCAGCGGTGGCAAAGGGCGCAATATCGTCAATGTTATCCTGGTGGATTTCCGTGCGTTTGACACCCTCGGAGAAGCCGTTGTAGTGGTGATCGCCGCACTGGCGACCATCGCGGTACTGGCTGGCAAACGAATTAACCAGATGGTCTCTGATACCCCCAAGGAGCCCCGTTAATGTCATCGATTATCTTTCGTACCAGCGCCCATATCGTCACGGTGCTGATGCTGGTGTTTTCTGTCTACCTGCTGTTGCGTGGCCATAACAATCCCGGCGGCGGGTTTATTGCCGGCCTCATAGCCGTGATTGCCTTTGCCCTATTAATGCTGGCTGAAACCCCTGACTATGTGCGCGAGCGACTGATCTATCCACCGCCCGCTTTTGCTGGCTGTGGCGTGTTAATAGCACTGTTCGCTGGTCTGCTGCCCCTGTTTTTCGGGCAGCCTTTTCTCTCTGGCCTGTGGCTGGGCAAAATCGGCAGCCCACTGTTATTTGACGTCGGCGTTTACCTGGCCGTCATCGGATCGGTACTGATGATCCTGCTCAATGTTGAAGAGGAGTTAAGTTAATGGAGTTTCTCTGGTGTCTGGTCGTCGGCCTGATGACGGCCTGCGGCGTTTTCCTGATGCTGGAGCGTCATATCGTGCGCTTTCTGTTCGGTATGATTCTGGTCAGTAACGCCATCAACCTGGCCATTTTTGTCGCTGGCCGCTTAACCCGGGGCAATCCCCCGCTGATTGCCAGTGACGCCCTGCTCCCGGCCGCCGGTTACGCCAACCCGCTGCCACAGGCGCTGATTCTGACCGCCATTGTGATCGGTTTCGGTCTGTTATTGTTCACCTTATTACTGGCCTATCGCGCCATTAAAGAATTTGGCACTGCTGATATGGACAAAATGCAACATGCGGAGACAGAGCAATGACCCATTGGCTACTGGTTATGCCTGTTTTTATTCCGCTGCTGACCGCTACGGCCTGCGCTTTCAGCTTTCGCGCCCGCGCCCTGTCATCGGTGATCAGCTGGTCCGGTGCTCTCGCCAACCTGTGTATCGCCCTGTTGCTGATCCAGCAGGTCATTTCGCAAGGCCTGCAGGTAACCGCCTTTGGTGATTGGCAAGCTCCCTTCGGCATTGTCTTTGTCGCTGACCTGCTATCAGCCAGCATGGTGCTGATTACCGCCATAATCGGTGTCGCGATTGTGCTCTACAGCACCACCGATTTGCGCAGCAAACCGTTCTATGGGATCTATCACAGTTTGATTCATGCCCTGCTGGCCGGTGTGATGGGCAGCTTTTTAACCGGCGACATTTTCAATCTTTATGTGTTTTTTGAGGTCATGCTCATTACCTCATTTGGCCTGATGGTGCTCAATGCCAATAAACAGCAGGTGGATGCGGCGGTTAAATACGTGGTGCTCAACCTGATCTCCACCATGGTTTTCCTGTTGGCCATCGGGCTATTGTATGGCGCTACCGGCACCTTGAATATGGCCGACCTGCACGCCAAAGTCCCGTTACTGCCGGACACCACCATGATGCTGATTTCCGGGTTGTTTCTGTTTGGCTTTGCCATCAAGGCATCGGCGTTCCCGGTCTTCTCCTGGCTGCCAGCGTCCTATCATCATCTGCCCAGCGCCATCGTTGCCCTGTATGCCGCACTGCTGACCAAAGTGGGTGTTTATGCGTTGATCCGCGTTTTCACCATTGTGTTTGACCTGGTCGATAGCGGCTACCAGCCATTGCTGATTGTGATTGCCGGCCTGACCATGCTAACCGGCGTTCTTGGGGCGGCCAGTCAATTCCATATCAAACGTATTCTGTCGTTTCATATTATCAGTCAGATTGGCTATATGCTGATGGGACTGGCCATCTATACACCGCTGGCCATTACCGGTGCGATTTTCTACATCATCCACCACATTATTGTTAAGGCCAACTTGTTCCTGATCGGCGGCTTCCTGCAGCGCAGACAGGGCAGTGATAACCTGCGTGAGCTGGGTGGCGCTTATCGAAGCATGCCGTGGCTGGCCCTGCTGTTTCTGATTCCGGCGTTCTCTCTGGCGGGCTTTCCACCGCTGTCCGGATTCTGGGGCAAGTTTCTGGTGATCAAGGCAAGCCTGCAAACTGACGCCTATCTGCTGGCGGCCACCGCCCTGTTTGTTGGCCTGATGACCATTTACTCAATGACCAAAATCTGGGCCGAAGCGTTCTGGAAACCACTTCCGGACAACGCTGCTGCACCGATCCCCCTGACGCGGATGGAAAACTGCCTGTATATCGTTCCTATTGCGGCACTGGCGGTGCTGACCATTCTGATCGGTTTGCTGGTCGAACCCATTTATCAGCTGGCAGAAGTCTCTGCGACCAACCTGCTCAATCCACAGCCTTACCTTAATGCGGTGCTTGGCAGCGACAGCACGGCCTACTCAACGCTCACCATACCTTCCGCACCCGCTGGAGGAACGCAACCATGAACCTGTTTTTGTTAAACATCCTGTTAGCGTTTGGCTGGATGCTGCTGAACGGCGACTATGGCAGCATCGACTTTACCATTGGTTTTGTGGTCGGTTTTTTTGCGCTGTTGCTGACCGAACCCTTCCGCAATAAACCTCACTACGGCCGCAAGTTCCTGGCAGCCCTGAAGCTACTGGCGGTGTTACTGTACAAACTGCTGACCAGCAGCATGCAAGTGGTATGGGATGTCATCACCCCCACCCACCTGAGCCATCCGGCCATTATCAAAGTGCCGCTGGCGGTTGAATCTGACATGGAGATTATGTTGCTGGCCAATATGGTGTCGCTAACGCCGGGGTCACTGACGCTGGATGTCAGTGAAGATCGCCGGTATTTGATCATACATGCCATGTTCAGCAAGAACGAACAATCGGTGATCGACGATATCAAAACATCATTGGAGCGTCGTATTCTGGAGGTGACCCGTGACTGACATTATGGATTTTGCCACTCATTTCGCCTTTGTCGGTTTGTTAGCCAGCCTGGCCCTGGCATTTATCCGACTGTGCAAAGGCCCCTCCCTGGCAGATCGGGTGATTGCCCTGGATCTCATTGCCTTTATCACCATCGGCTTTATTGGTGTATTCACCATTTACAGCAACGCCACCGCGTTTATGGATATTGCCATCACTCTGGCACTGGTGGCGTTTCTCAGCACCATTGCCTTTGCCCGCTTTATGATGCGCGTGCCACTGGGTCAGTCTCGCGGTGATTCGGGTTTAAGTTCAGGAGAAAAATCATGATGGATTGGGTAGTCGCCAGCTGTTTAATTGTCGGGGTACTGTTCAGCTTTTTCTCTGCGCTGGGTATTTTACGGATGCCGGATGCTTACATTCGCATGCACTCATCCACCAAGGCAGGCACCATCGGGATTGGTTTAATTATGGTGGCTGTGGCCCTGCACTTTCAGGGGGTTTCCGTCAGTTCCCGGGCCGTCGGGATTATCGCTTTCCTCCTGATGACCGCCCCCGTTGCAGCACACCTGATGGGTAAATCGCTGTTGATGAATAATTACCAGATGTGGCGTGGTCATCAACAGGATTAACTCCTCCCTTCTAAAGCGGGCCTGAAACTTCGGGCCTTTTTTCACTTCGGTGCCTCTTCTTTTCAACTCTGCTTCAGGGATCATGGGGAAATTATTTAAGAACAATCAGTTTGCAAATGAACCTGCTAAAACGACTCCCCCCTTTTATCCTGACATTTTCCTCAGTTGTTTCAGTTTTTTTTGCTTTTCCTGTCTTTGATGATTTCTGCCGCACTGACTTGATAAACAAGATTCAAGTACTGGAATTTTCCAACAGTCCCCGAGCCAGCAAGAAATAGATGGCTGTTTTGTGTTTTCGTGGTTGCTCAAACTTGAGCACAAATCCAAGACAATGAACTTTCTCTTGATTAGATGGTCTTAAAAATCGCTGGACAGCTTTTACTACCCGGTAATCCCAAAGCCTGCATCTTTACTGGTTATCTTTGACAACTCAGGCTTTGCAGTAGGGATACTAACAACTGTCCACAGTATTAAAAAAGAGTCATTGATCAAACCAAATTCTTATGGTCGCCATTGTCGGTCTAATAATTTGTGATCTGATTTTTCAGTCACCCTGCACAATGAAAATTCCACATTGCTCAGGTCATGATTGCCTGGCTTGGGAGTTCTCAAGGCAAAAATGATTAAAACCTTAAATGATGAACTCACTACCCGTTTTACCCGGCTCTTCTTCAGAAGCAGTCGCGAAAGAAGCCATACACAACACTGACCATTGCCAGGGTTCTGTCAATACGGCCATTGGCAAAACGCCACCGGGCAAGGTTTCCGTTCAATGTCACATCGGACAACAGCACTATTTCGATTTCACCTCAACCGGAGACATTTCACTGACCCAGCGGGATATTCAACACCTGTCAGCCCATCTGCCCGGATTTAAGCCACAGCCCGGGAATGGTGACCAGCCCCTGGTGACCGTGAAACACGTCCAGACCAACGACCGCCCGGTCATCATGCAACGTGAAGGAGCCGTTCAGGTTATGGCTCCCGATAACGACATCATGCCGGATACCCTGCCACACCTTCTTTACGGGGCCTGTCGGGTTGAGTGGTTACGAAGAAAACTGTTCCCGGTCCATGCGGCCTGTATCGGCGATGCCTCGGGCTGTTACCTGCTTGCCGGTTCCTCAGGCTCTGGCAAAACCACACTGGTACTGGAGCATGCCCTGCGGCATCTCAACCTGCCAGAACGAAAAATCATCTCGGCAGACAAAACCCTCGTCAGGTTTACCGATGACGGGCAACTCAAGGCCGTTGCGGGCACCAAGACCATTTCGGCGCGTAACCATGATATGCCCAAATGGGAGCCCGTGGTCAGTGCCGGAGTTGCTGAAGCAGGAAAATCTGAACAGTCCCTCACCAGTGTTGGCGACCGGACCCATTTTCAGCTGCCTTCGGATTACTACAGTGACCCGGAATCGGAAGTCCCGATACGGGACATTGTGCTGGTCAAGTTAACCGACGATTTCATGGAAAAAACCCTGACCCCTGAAAGTGCAAGACATCAGCTGTTTAACCTGTTCCTCGACAAGCAGCGCGAGGATATTCTGATTGGTGATCACGATGCCGTCCTTGATGGAACCGTTCCTCGCGAGGTCAAAGACTACCTGGCGCAGAAGCTCAGTGATTATCTTCGCGAGGACGGGCGGCAGACACGACAGATCAGCGGCCCACTGCAGGACGTTTACCAATCCATCATGCCCACGCTGTCCATGGAGGTGCTGCCAACGGACAAAAAAAAAAGATAGTGATTGGCATCTGTGGCATTGGCAACGGCCATCTGAACCGTCAGTTGCCCTGCCTCAATTACCTCAGGGACAGAGATCATCAGATCGTCCTGTTCACTTACGGGCAGGCGCTGGAGTATTTCCACAACCACCAGAAGGAGTATCCGGGGGTTCGCGTATGTGAGGTGAACAATCCCTACATTGCTGGCTGTCTGACCGGGCTGGATTTTGAGGCCACCAGTAAGCTGCCACAAAACAACCGCATGAACTTCAACCAAATCAACTTCCAGGCCATGGCAGTAGCGAGTCAACAACTGGGTACTCCGGATCTGGTGATCAGTGATTACGAGCAGGTGTCCGCCCAGTATGCCTACAGCAAACAGGCTCCGCTGATCACCAGCGACCAGCAAAGCAAGTTTTTAACCGGCAGATTCACACCTGATCTGGCGGGTACGTCATTTCGGGATGAACGGGAGCGGCTGTCACTTTTCTTTCCCCGTGCCGACAAGCGTTTGGCCATCTCTTTCTTCAACGTTCAGCCTGGAGTTCAAGAGCAACAGCGCAGGGATACTGCCAATGTAACCCTGCTGCCACCGGTGATTCGTCCGGAAATCATTGCTGCCAAAGAACAATGCCAAGGCACAACGGCCTCGTTACTGATGTACATTACTGCCCAGTCGTGGACCGCTCTGCCTATTGATCAATGGCTACAGACCGTCCGGGAGAATGTACCAGACGGCATCACAGTACATATATTTTTACCCAAACGGTGTCCGCTTCCTGCTGATAGTGGGTGTCGTCGGTTTTATCACCATGGCGACGCCCAATTTGTTTCATTACTCGCGGCCTGCGGCGGGGTGATCTCCACCGCAGGACACACACTGCTGTCAGAAGCCATGTACCTGAACAAGCCCGTCTATGCCATACCCCTGAAAAATCTGTATGAACAGCAGATCAATGCCAAAGTGATTGGCGACAACCAGTTTGGGATAAGCTCGGGGGAGCTGAGTGCAGAAAAACTGAAAACGTTTATTGCCAACCTGGCTTTTTACTCCCACAACATTGGCAAAGATAACACCGTGCTTTTACGGGGCAATGGCAAAGACCAGGTTATCCAAATCGTTGAGCAAACGCTGCAGGAAAACCAGCGCCCTGTCCAGGAGCCGTCCCCCTGCCAGGAAATCACATTTTCCAGCACGGATTCAGGGGCAGAAAAAAAGATACTATTTAATGCAGAACCCTTCGGTTTTGGCCCTTCTGCTGCCATCGGGGAAATATTTCCTTACGTACGCAAACAGGCCAGACACCTCGCCTATATCGGAGAAAAGCACACCCTCGATATTCAGTCCAAGTACCCATATAACCGAATCATTGACTGCACCGAACAGGGCTCTGCCACCGACCGAAAAGAAAAGTACCTCCGCCACCTGCGTGAATACGATCTGTTTATAACCGCCTGTGATCTGGAGGTTGCCGGGTGGGCCAAAGAAGCAGGCCTTGAAGTCATCGTATATGATCCACTGTCCTGGTACTGGAAAGAGGTGTCTCCAGCCATTACCCATGCCGACCTCTATCTGGTACAGAACTTTCTCACCGTGCAGGAGCGGTTACAGGAAAACAGGAATAAACTGCCGGAAACCATCGTCGTACCGTCCATTGCGTCCGGCTTGCAGCGTCTTCAGGATAAGCACACCCAAACCAATACGGCCAGTCTGTTGCTGGTCAATACCGGTGGGCTGATGAATCCCCTGGTTACTTCTTCCATCATGATGAACTACGCAAAAATCATCATGAATTGCATTAACCAGACCCTTGGCAGTCACTACGACCAGCTCCAGTTTCTGGGCAGCCGTACCCTGGCAGAGGCCACAGGGGACCAGTTTGAGGTCCAGACACTGACACCTGATCAAGTGCAGGATGTTTTGCAGCAATCAACAGTGGCCCTGATGACCCCGGGACTTGGCAACATATTTGAGGCGGCCGCCCTGGGTAAAAAAATTATCTGGCTGCCTCCGGCCAATGACAGCCAGGGCCAGCAGTTAACACTGCTAAAGCAAAATCACATGGTGGATGCCAGCATTGACTGGCATGACATATTTCCCGGGACCGCTCCCATTGACTACTTCAAAAGTCAGGAAGAGGTTATGGAATCCATCACTCATCTTATAGAAAGGTTAACAACGGAACCCGGAGCAATCACAACACTCAGCCATCTCATGGATATTGCTCACCAGCAATTGTCCCATACCGACGAGTCATCATTGAGTGAACTTGACAGACGATTTTCCCATGGCGGAGGGAAAGTCATTGCTGATCAGATTCTGCAGCGACTACAAAACACCCTGAAGGAGGAGGAAAAACAATGAACCCACTGGCACGCCCCAATTGCAGTAACAATACCTTTAATGAGATCAGCTATACCGGTCATACAGTTTACGATGGAAAGTGGGCTGACCGGAAAGTCATGAAAGAAGCCTTTGAGAGGGAGGGTTACATCGTTGCCGGGAATGTTTCCACTCCAGCGGATCGTGACAGGGCTGTCAGCCTGCTGCAACGTCAGGTCAAGCATCATCCAGCGGCCAGCATCAATGGTTTTTTTGAACTGTACCATGATGATGCCCTGGCCCAGCTGAGGCAGAACCCAACCATGGTCAAGTTGTTTGAAACCCTTTGGGATAATAAAAAACTATGGGTGGTATTTGACCGATGCATTTATATGCGGCCAGAAACAGACCAGAACAGCATACTCCCCCTTCATGTGGATCAAAATCCTCATACCCAGCCCGGTTTCAGTGCGGTTCAAGGCTTACTGGCGCTCAAGGATTGTGATAAAACCACCGGCATGCTGGGTATTATCCCCGGCTCCCATCATGACTTCGGGCAATATAAATCGTGGTCAGATAATAAACAGGGCTGGATTGAATATCAGGGCGAAGATGTACAAGACCGTTGGCGGGCACTCCGGGCTGTGCAATTGAAAGAAGGGGAGATGGTGGTTTGGGATTCTCGCCTGACCCACTCACGATTTAATCCAGATCCGGACTGCACCGACGACAGGCGCGAGCGTATGCTGGCGATGATCAGCTTTCTGCCCGCCTCTGCCGATGAGGCGCTAAGGGAAAAAAGGGTGCACGCCATGGAAAGCGGCACAGGCCAATACAATCATGAGGCAGGATTGCGGAAAACGGCAGGTTCTGACATTCAATCATTACGGGTAAACCGGGAAAACCTGACGGAAACAGGCAGGAAAATCTATGGTATCGAACCCTGGTGATGCTGGAGCAGTACTACCTGGCCAGATAAGGAAGCGCTTGATGATACCTTGTTCCCACGGTCCCGAGTTTGTTGCAAAAGTTATAAAAGCCTTGAACCACAAAGACACGAAGACACGAAGGAAGCCTTTTTGATTTGCTGAGCGTAACTCAGGCAAGCCCAGAATAACCTTTGTGTCTTTGTGCCTTTGTGGTGCCCTTCTTTTTAAGTCCTTTCGCAACACCCTCTCCCCCGTGGGAATGCATACCGAACCTCTCCGTAAATTAGCCTCCCATTAAACTCTTATAATTCCGGGCAGAAACAGGCTGTTCCACATCCTGCAGGCTTCGGGGGGTTATCTGAGTTAATTAATCAAAGGACAATCAAGGCTGCCCGTGAACTTCCTGACCTTTGGCCTGTCCATTAAAACCGTGAATCAATGGTTGCCACATGTTTCGCAGTGCCGGTAATAACTCATTAATAATGAGGTAAGTCAATGAGTGACCCTTTGTCTTCAGGTGCCGCCGGTGTCCCGATGGCACCGGATTGGCCTGCACATCTGCCGACAAAAACCTCACCCT
Source organism: Thalassotalea sp. G20_0 (assembly GCF_017744175.1). Classification (NCBI taxonomy): domain Bacteria; kingdom Pseudomonadati; phylum Pseudomonadota; class Gammaproteobacteria; order Alteromonadales; family Colwelliaceae; genus Thalassotalea; species Thalassotalea sp. G20_0. The sequence continues at coordinate 42,662 of NZ_JAGHQV010000011.1, forward strand.
CTGACTCCCCGTCCACTATCGCGCTTGCAGAGATAAGTCCTCAGAAACAGCCCCCGCAGAAACAAACTTTGTGGCAAAGAAGGATTACTGAACTTCCTCCCGAACTGTTGGCCATGATTTTTGACCACCTTGAATTCGATGATATCCGACGTGTCAATGCAACCTGTCTTGCATTTCGGGATGTGGTCACAGAATGCAAATACATTCAGGAACTGTCTTATTTTGCCCGACTTCCGCAACGCTTCCGGGAACAGTTCCAGCAACATGTCTTTGGGCAGAAAAAATCCCGGTGCTTTCATCCATTTGCCACTCCAGCATTACGCAACAATAGAGGGATATCGTTCAGGGACAGGATAATAAAGAACCTCCCGCAGATGTCCGCACTATTATGCCTTGACACCCTGGGGAGGATGGAATCATGTCCGGCTTATCGCATGGTCAAGCTATTAAAAGTTACGCTCCCCCAGCGTGCAGCATGGAATTCACAGCCACAGACCGGTGCCGCTATTGAGGTTCGCTTCAGCCCGTCCAGTCGTCATCTGTTGTTTTATGGCCGTTGCCTGAATGACTCCCGAGTTCTGGCCAGGGATGACCAGGGGCAATGGGCAGAAGAGCACCTGAATTGGTCCGATAACAGCCGCTCCCGGGTGGTTTCCGGGGCAAATTTCAGTGCTTGTGAAAATCGCCTGTTTACCTGGAACGGTAAGAATCGCGCGAATATGTTGCAACCTGCCCACAACCGCTGGGATGAAGACGACAAGGTAAAGTTATCGGGTCATGCGGTCGTGTTCAGCCCCTCGGGGAAATATATGGCGGCCTACAAGCACGATCCTTTCATCGTCTGTCGCATGGACAACAATAATAAATGGCGAAAAGTGAAGATTAACGGCCTCTCCGGAGAGTTGATTAAACTCGCCCTGTTCAGTCCATCGGAGCGATATTTGGCACTCCTCTGGTCGCATCCACCATCATGGGTGAGTGAAATAACGATGCTATCTCTGAATGATCGTAGCGCTGAAGTCTGGAAATCACAGAACTTAAAAATATGTGAACATTATTTTGTTACTCATGCCCAATTTGGCCCGGTCGCAGATCAGTTACTGGTGGGTTTTGAAAAAAATCATGGCATTAGCGGGCAGGTCTCAATTTACAGCCGGGAATCATCGGGGAAATGGGAAGAGACTGTGATCTTCCCATGCTATTGTCCGGTTTTCTTGAGTTCTAACGGTCAATATCTGTTCAATAAAAGCTGGCTCATGGGCCTTGATATACTGCAAAACAAGTCCAGAGACTATGACGTGCGGCTATGGCACCTACCGGAAAATTTGTCTGCCGGGTCGCTGGACGACGGTCGCTTGCAGCAGCCGGATGCCGTATCAAGAGCGATTCTTGATTCAGAAATAACGCTCAGACACAGTTTTCCGGTGAAAGCGGCGCGGTTCAGTCCGTCTGACAACCACTTAGTGGTCAGCTGCGAGTCGGGTACAGTCTACATCTGGGGGAAGAGCCAGGCTGGACAATGGGCAATTGAAACCATCACCGACGAATGCGCCCCAATCACCATACCCTGGTTTAGCCCGTCCGGCCTTCATGTGCTGACCTGGAACTCGTCAATGGTAGGAATCCTCGGGCGCAGCGGTCAACAGCACTGGTCACTCAAAGGGGTTATCAAGCAAGACCGTATTCTGAAAGCCTACTTCAATCCACTATCAGAGCATGAGGTGGTGGTCCTGAGCCAAACTCAGAATGGCGACGTTACCAATATCAGTTTACAAGTCTGGGAAATAAGGGATGCTGGTACGCAGGATTGAAGGCAAATGCGGTATGCATTACCACGCAGGGCGTGGAAATAAGAAGATACCGGAGCCTGCAGGATGTCAAACAACCGGTCAGGAATTCATGTCAGAAAACCGGTGACTTTACTCCGTTGTCATTGTGAGTTAACGATCAATAATTTTTAAAACAGCTTCTTAATGTCTGCCGTAAGAACAACCTGTTTCTGTCCGGAAACTTCCTGCCCTCAGGTCTGTCCAATATCACCATAAATCCATGGTTATGAAGGTTCTCGGACAGCCTCCTAGCCGGTAATAACTCATTAAGAATGGAGTAAGTCAATGAGCGACCCTCTGTTTCCAGGGGTTGTCGGCGCTTCGATTGCACCGGATTGGCCTGCAAATGAGCCTGCTAAAACGACACCCCCCGGCTCCCCACGCGCTATCGCACTCCCGGAGGCAAGTCCGCAGACACAGTTTCCGCAACAACAACCGTTGTGGCAAAGAAGTATTACTGAACTCCCTCACGAACTTTTGGTCATGATTTTTGACCATCTTGAATTCGATGACATCCGGCAAGTTAATGCAACCTGCCTGACATTCCGGGAAGTGGTGAAAGAAAACAATTATATTCAGGAACTGTCTTATTTTGCCCGACTTCCGCAACGCTTCCGGGAACAGTACCGGCAAATTGCCCCGTGGCAGAAAAAATCCAGGTGCTCTCATCCATTTGCCACTCCAGCATCACGTAACGACAGAGGGATATCGTTCAGGGACAGGATAATAAAGAACCTCCCGCAGATGCCCGCACTACTATGCCTTGAGACCTTGAGGAGGATGGAATCATGCCCGGCTTACCGTCTGGTTCCGGGACACAAAGTCACTCTCCCGCAGCGTGATACAACTGAACCATATAATCAGACCGAAACTATTCTTGATTTTTGCCTCAGCCAGTCCAGTCGTCATCTGTTGTTTTATGGACGTCATTTGAATGACTACCGTATTCTGGCCAGGGATGACCGGGGGCAATGGGCAGAAGAGTACGTCAATTGGTCCGGTAACAACGGCAGCCGGGTGATTACCGGGGCAAATTTCAGTGCTTGCACGAACCGCCTGTTAACCCGCAGCAGTGAGGGTTATGTGAATACCTTACGGTCTGCTAACAGCTGTTGGGAGGAAGTCGGCAAGGAAACTTTGCCGAACCAGACGGTCCAATTCAGCCCTTCCGGGAAATATATGGTGACCTGTAATGAGGACAATCAGGTACTCATCTGGTGCATGGACGAAAATAATAAAAATTGGCTGAAAATGAAGGTTTCCGGCCTCTCCCCCAGAGCGTTGATTGATCAAGTCCAGTTCAGTCCAACGGAGCGGTATCTGTCACTGCGCACGCTGGATAAAAGAACCATTTTATCTCTGGATGATTGTGGAGTCTGGTCAGCACAGCATTCAATATTAATAGCAGAGGATTCGGGTTATGCCTGCTTCAGCCCAGTGGCAGATCAGCTTCTGGTGGGTATTGAACACAAACCCTACAATCCCGGACGGGTTGCAATTCACAGCCCTGATCCATCGGGGAAATGGCAAGAGACGGTAATCTTCCCAACATTCTTTCCGCTTCAATTCAGCTCTACCGGTAAATACCTGTTCGCTATATCTGGTAAAATGGGCGGTCCGACGCCTTGCGAGGATTTGCTGCTATGGCACAGACCGGAAAATTGGTCTGACTGGTCGCTGAACCGGCGTCTCTCGCCGGAGTTGAGTTCCGCGTCAAGGCTTGAATCAGCAATAAGGCTCAAACATGATGGCGCTGTATATCAGGCGCTATTCAGCCCGTCTGACAGTCACTTGCTGACCACCAGCTATAGAGGGACCGGTACAATTTGTATCTGGGAGAAGAGCCAGGCAGGGACATGGTTAATTCAAACCATCACCAGGGAGTACATCCCACACGTCACCCACTTTAGCCTGTCAGGCCTTCATGCACTGACTTGCAACAATCACATGGTAGAAATCCTGGGGCGCAACGATCAAAAGCACTGGTCACTCAAGGGGAAGATCGAGCAAGACGGTATCATAAAAGCATGCTTCAATCCCATGTCAGAGCATGAAGTGGTGGTCTTGAGCCGTACCGGGGAAGGCGATATGACCAATTTCACTCTACAAGTTTGGGAAATAAGAGATGCTGACAAGCCGGGTTGAAGACAATGGCCAGCTGTTTTGAACTCGTTCCCAGGATCCTCCGTGGGAACAAGAAAACGAGCTGGCGACTCGAATCACGTTCAGAACAGCGTATCTATATGACTGAGCAACATCCTGGACTGATCAATCACCCCCAGGGCAGCCCGGATTTCACCTTGTTGCAAATGCATCATTAACTGCTGCTGATAAGCATGGGACAAACGTTTATCGATTTCCTGCGAATCTGAAACGGTGCTTTCAATGGCATTACCTGCGGATTCACGTTTATAAAGCGCAGAAAATGCCGCTTGCAAATCAGCATGCATCTGACCCGCACTCTCCCGCAGCGCCAAAGCCTCCTGAACCTTGCCATCGCCCAGCAACTGAAGAACGGTCTCTCGATACTCTTTACTTAAAGCAATAGTGTCAAAACCGACGGTTGCCTCAGCCTCTCTTCCTGTAGGAACCGGCGGCGTATAAGCAGGCCCTGGCGCAGAGCCGGCGCTGTACGCTTCGGTCAGTAACATGGCTTCCAGAGTAATAACCCCATGATCACTGGCCGTCGCCAGCACATCCTTGGTAGCCGGTGGCATAAAGCCCCGGGCCTTTGCATACTCCTTCTCCATATCAACAACCTGAAGCTTATGGTTGCGACCATCATCACTCATATAAACGACAATGTATTCAACTGGCGTCAGCAGCGGGTCACGATTGTCTACCACAAAGCTGTGATAAAAATACTCCTGACCAAGCAGGCCCGGCTTCTGGTAATGCAAAGCCGTAACTGGCACGGTTTTAACCAACTGGTAATGCTTATCGAGCAGTTGCACTTCCGGCATAAAGGCCGAAGCTTCCCGGCCAAATTTCCCACGTTTTATCTGACTGCTGATTTTGAACCGGTAGGCACCATACCCGGGTAGCTGCCAGCCTATAACGGCAGAATCGCTGTCAGTCGTTTTCAGCGTAGCAGACTGTTCCGTCAGCCCAATGGTCTGCTGAATAGCTTCGTCGTATATCCGCAGTGGTTGATAGTTCAGGGTCGGTAAAGAGTGGTAAACAGCCACGGGCTCTTTAGCAGCCGGGGCTATCGAAGAATCATTGGTTGCACAGCCAGCCAGTAGGCCAAGTGCCAGGCAGAGCGCTGTTTTTTTCATCGTATTACTCAACGGGATAAATCAATTGCCTGAATTCTATCGGTATTCATCAGAGAGCGAGTCTGTAAACGATTACAGATCCCGCTACGATCAGCTTAAGGGCTACTTTGCCTTACGACAGCCACTCAGATTGGCAAAGAACTGCTGATTCTCTTTGCTGGCCAGCATTTCACCAATACTCTGAGGCAGACGACGACGCCAGTTTGGATATTCACTACAGGTGCCAGGTACATTCACCGGAGAGTCAATCATCATCACATCTTCCAGCTGGAAGCCGGCTATTTGCGAAGCCGACAAGGCCAGGTAATAGCTGAATCTCTCCATGATGGTACGACTGAATGCCGGTGCCGTGTTTGCCTGAAGGTCAACGCCTTCTGGTAATTCACCAAGGTCAGCCAGGGTATTCAGTACTGCCTTGCGGGTCTGTTCACGGGCATCGTGGTCAGCGGCGGCACGCTCTTCGGAGAAAAAGCCCAGGGATTCCATCAGGTCGATGTCTTTGCCATCCCACCAGCCTTTCATGGTGGGTGTGTCATGGCACACCAGCATCGCCAGGGCTTTTTCACGGTATTTGTCGGGTGCCGTATAACGATCCTTATTCTGCTGGAAGATCCCCATCACACTGCCGTACATTCTTGCCGGTGGTAGACTATCAGTGATTTCCTGTGGTACCACACCCAGGTCTTCACCAAACACCAGACACTGTTGGCGATGACTTTCCAGTTTGATAATACCCAGCAAATCCTGCAGCGGATAATGGACGTAACAGCCATAACGGGCACCTTTGTTGTCCGTGTTGCCGTTCGGGCACCACCAGAGACGGAACAGCCCCATGGCATGATCAATACGCAACGCACCGCAGTTACGCATATTGTTCCGGATCAGCTCAACGAAAGGCTGGTAACATTCCTCTTTCAAGACCACCGGGTTGAACGGTGGCAGACCCCAGTCCTGACCCATCGGCCCCAAACCATCGGGCGGGGCTCCAGTGCTGGCTTCGAGAACAAATAAATTACGATCCGCCCAGACATCGGCACCGTTGCTGTCGACACCCACCGCCAGGTCACGGTAGAGACCAACCATCATACCAGCGTCTTTGGCTTTGTCCTGGGCCGCGTTCAGCTGTTCATCCATCTGCCACTGGAGGTATTTAAAGAACGTAATCCGTGCCTGATTCATCCTGGCAAAGGCCCTGACCTCTTTACTGTCTGGCACCTGGTACGCCTCTGGCCAGCAGCGCCATCCCCAGCTATTAATATCGGTTTTCCGGAAATGCTCATACAGTGCTTCAAACAGGGCAAACTGATCTAACCGCGCGCCCCTTGACTGACAGAAAGCGGTGAACGCCTGATCCCGGTCTGTTCCCTTGCCCAGATGCTGTTCGGCAAACTCATTAAACAACAGTTCCAACACCGACATTTTAAATGGTGCAACTTTGTCGTATTCAACAAGGTCGGTGCTGCGTAATTGATCAATCAATCCCTGGTGGTGTGCAACAATCTCACGGGCTGATGCACAGTCTGTGTACTCCGCCACCTGTTCAGGATCAATGTACAGTACATTATCAAACAGGCGGGTCGATGGACTGTAAGGCGAGCAGTGCAGTGGATTGGACGGATACAGGGCATGCACCGGATTCAGGCCAACAAAATCAGCTCCTTGCTCACCCATACCTGCCGCCAGCGCACCCAGGTCGGTGAGATCACCCATCCCCCAGTTACGTTCAGAGCGAAGGGTATACAGCTGAATACCGGAACCCCAGATTTTAGCGCCCTGTTTCATGGCTTCCGGTTCATAACAAACTTCTGGTACCACAATCAATCCGGCTTCTGCCGTGAACGCTTTCCCCTGAACCGCCATCGTGTGATAACCCAGTGGCAGGTATTCAGGCACTGAAACCTCAAGGGCAATATACTCTTTGCGCTCCAGCTTCACGGTTTTGGACACAACAGCCGTGGTCAGATCAGCATGATGGCTAACCTGGTCACCGTTTTCCAGCGTTATCCTCACCTCAACAGACGATGGACGTTTACTCTTGGGGCAGCGCAGTACGAAAGAGAAGTTTTGCCCCTGATGGGCAACCGTCACTGGTGATAAAGGAGATTGCCACAGCTTTAACTGTTCAGTGGCTATCGCCTGTTTCAGCGCCGCATTACTGCTAACGTCAAAACCCATGGCAGCCAGCAGGGGAATTTTGTTCTCAGTGTCAATGGCTACCGGAGTACCATCCCAGTCCTTATAGCCGCTGGCCATGCCACACAGGTCACCCAGACTGTCGATTAATTGGTGATCAAGCATTGAGTTTCTTCATAGGTAGGCCGGCAACCTGGAAGGTTGCCGGAGATTGCACAAAATTTGTCGTATGGAATGCAGGTTGTTCCAACGGTCTTCCACGGGAGGGAATCAGGTGTCAGCAATATCAGTCAAATACTGGTGACCTGGTCCGTGAAAACGCAACACCATTGGCATCAAACAGATGACAGTTTTCCGCCGGAACACCCACATGGAATTCAGCACCAGGCTGACGACGCAGGGAATCTTCCACCCGGGCGATAAACGCTTCGTGAATATCCGGATGATTCAGGTAGATAAATGACTCATTACCCAGGCGCTCAATGGTTTCGATAGTGCCGGTGATGCAGTTTTCTGCGCCATTCGCCTCTTCATGATTCAGTACGTCCTGTGGCCGAATACCCAGTGTTACTTTATCGCCAGGCTTCCCATTGCGGGTGTCGTTGCAAACACGCAACTCGGTACCACACTCCAGCTTGATTTTAGTCTCTTTCTGATCGGGTTCCACTATCGTGGCACGGAAGAAGTTCATCTTCGGTGAGCCGATAAAACTGGCCACAAACAGGTTGCACGGGTTGTGATAAAGTTCCAGCGGTGCCCCCACCTGCTCCAGGTTGCTTTCTGCACCCTCTGCCAGTGGGCTGAGCACCACGATACGATCGGCCAGCGTCATGGCCTCAACCTGATCGTGGGTTACATAGATGGCCGTTGTCTTCAGTTTATTATGCAGACGGGACAACTCCTGCCGCATCTGTACCCGCAGGGATACGTCCAGGTTGGACAGCGGCTCATCAAACAGAAACAGCCTTGGTTCCTGCACAATGGAGCGACCAATCGCCACCCGCTGGCGCTGACCACCAGACATCGCCTTTGGCTTGCGATCCAACAGCTTTTCCAGCTGCAAAATTCTGGCCGCTTCATCCACACGACGATTGATCTCGGCCTTGTCCGCTTTTGCCAGCTTCAGGCCAAACTCCATATTTTCCCGAACCGTCATATGGGGATAGAGTGCATAAGACTGGAACACCATACCAACACGACGCTCGTTGGGCGGCATATCGTTGGATCGCTCACCGTCCAGCTCTAACAAACCGCCGGAAATATCTTCCAGGCCACAGATCATCCGCAACAACGTCGACTTACCGCAACCGGAAGGGCCAACGAAGGCGACAAATTCACCATCTTCAATGTGCAGATTGATGTTCTTCAGAACAAATGTCTTGCCACCGTCGTAGCTTTTGTCCAGTTGGGTCAGCTTTACTTCAGCCATTGTCTTTCTCTTGTCTAAGCCTTTCTAAACGGTAAATCCGTTAACCTTTCACACCACCAGCCGTCAGACCATTGACCAGATAACGCTGGGCCATCAGGAAGACGACAGTAATGGGCATGCCGGTCAAAATTGCGGCAGCGGCAAAATCACCCCAGAGGTAGTTCTGGGCATAGAGGAACTGTTTCATACCCACGGCCAGGGTCAGCTGGTCAACGCCCTGGAGCAGGACAGACGCAATCGGGTACTCACCAATCACCCCAATAAACGACAGTACAAAGACAACCGCCAGAATAGGTACAGACAGTGGCAGCAGAATATGCCTGAATGCCTGCCAGGGGGTGGCACCGTCGATATAGGCCGACTCTTCCAGGGCCACATCAATACTTTCGAAATAACCTTTAATCAGCCAGATGTGCATGGTGATACCGCCCAGATAGGACATCACCAGGGCACTGTGAGTATTCAACCCCAGCCATGGCACCACACCACCCAACTTATTAAAGAAGGCATGGAAAGCCACCAGGGCCAGCACCGCCGGGAACATCTGCAGAATCATCATGCTGGTAAGCAAGTGGTTCTTAAAACGGAAACGCAGCCGGGCAAACGCATAAGCACCGGTCGTGGACAGCATCAGGATCAGCGCCGAGGTGGTAAAGCTCACTTTCAGGGAGTTCCACAGCCAGGTCAGTACCGGGAAGGTCGGCTTAATCACCGTGCCATCGGCGGTGGTGTACTCAAAACCCAACACCATTGCCCAGTGTTCCAGGCTGGGGTTTTCCGGAATCAAACTGCCGGTAGCGAAGTTACCGGTCCGGAATGACACCGAAATAATCATCAAAAACGGAAACATCACCAGACAGAGCAGCAGAATCATGATGATCCGGGCTGCCCATACCCGATATTGCAGGTTTCGTGGTTGTACCATCGCCATTTTCAATACTCCTGTGAACTGCGGGTGGCCCTGAGGTTAACCCAGGAGATAAATCCGACGATCAGGAAGATCATCGTGGCAATAGCAGACGCCAGACCAAAGTCCTGACCCGCGACAAATGCCGTACGGAAGGTGAAGTTCACCAGCAAATCCGTGAAGCCTGCTTCCGTTGTCGTTCCGGCCATCATCGGGCCGCCCGCTGTCAACAGGTCAATAAGCACGAAGTTATTGAAGTTAAAGGCAAAGCTGGCAATCAGAATCGGTGCCAGCGGTTTGGCAATATTGGGCAGTGTTATGTACAGCAGGTTATGAATCGGGTTGGCACCATCAATGGCAGAAGCTTCATAGAGATCGTCCGGAATCGCTTTCAGCAGCCCCATACAGACGATCATCATATAGGGGTAACCAAGCCAGGTGTTGACGATCAGAATCATGGTTCTGGCAAAAGTCGGGTCGGTCATCCACTCAGGACTAATGCCAAACAACCCTTCCAGGATCATATTGATCTCACCGAAGTTCTGGTTAAACAAGCCCTTGAAAATCAGAATGGAAATAAACGCTGGCACAGCATAAGGAAGGATCAGCAGCACCCGGTAAATCGCCCGCTCTTTCAGTGGTTCCCACTGCATCAGGTTAGCCAGCAACAGACCAATCACCAGACAGAACAGAACACTGCCCGCAGAAAAGACAATGGTCCAGACAAAAATCTTGAAAAACGGCTCACGAATACCTTTATCATTGACCAGACGTTCGTAGTTTTCACCACCCACATACACAGAGAAACCAGGGGCAACCCGCTCACCACTGTCGGTCACATAGAAACCCGTAGTCATATCCGGGCGTATGACTTTACCGGTGTTGATTTCAACCAGGTTGTCGTTTTTCTCTTCCCGATACTGCGGTGCCATCGCAGAAAACTCACGCAGGGATGACATCACCAGGCGAGTATCACCGGCAAGGTTGACCGCCACTGAACCCAGCGCCGAGCGCTGCTGAACCACCTCCCGCATGGACAGTTTGTTACCCTCTGCATAGGCACCAAGGCGGGCATTAACCTCTACCGGGTCACCATTCAGTAAGAAAGCGTCGGAGGTATAAATACTATTTTTGTCGTTTTTATCAGTCAGCTGCAGCTGAAACTGGTCGTTTTGCTGAAAAAGCGCCAGTGTGTAGCTGTGTTCGCCGTTCTTTACCTGCTTGTTCAGGTGAATCTCTTTGACCCGCTCAAGACTCAGAATATTGGCAGAGCCGTAATTGGTAAACGAAATGCTAAAGGTATACACCAGCGGGAAAACGATAAACATCATAATGCCCAGCAAACATGGGTACACGTAGCGATAGCTGTAACCACGCTTGTTGGTAAAAATCCATGTGCCCAGGCTGCCCAGAACCAGCAGGGTTAATGGGAAAAGCACTTCGCCCTGAAAATAGAGCAGGGCAATGACATAAAGCAGGGCTAGATCAATCAGGGCAACGAGCGCCCACTTTGGCCCGTTGCCAGACAACAATGATCTGACATTGGCGGGAATGGTCATGGTGTTTGTCTCTCCGGGAGGGTTTTGAGCCGATCGTCAAAACGACGATCGGCAGATGTAACGGGTCACGTCAATGTAAACCTGCGCTACACCCCGTTGCGCAGTTTTTAGTTGGCAATCAGCTTGGCAGCGTTGTTCAGTGCCACTTCAACAGTTTCCTGACCGGTGGTGATATTGGTCAGGGCAGACTGGGTAGCCGACCAGAATTTACCCATTTCCGGAACGTTAGGCATCAGCAGACCATTCATAACATTCTGGTAAGTGGCTTCGATGCGTGGGTCCGCCGCCAGCTTCTTCATGTATGCCTTATGAGCAACGGCACCCAGTGGCTTGTCGTTGTTCAGCGTTGCCAGGCCTTCTTCGGTCAGGACATAGTTCTCGATAAACTCTTTCGCCAAACCCTGATTTGGCGAAGCGTTGTTCAGAGCAGCGGCCCAGACGCCAACAAACGCACGGGATGGACTACCGTCGATAGAAGGCAGTGGCGCAACACCGTAGTTGATCTTGCTCTTTTCCAGGTTGGCCCAGGCCCAGGGACCGGAGATCATCATCGCCACTTCACCCTTGTTGAAGCTGGCTTCCATTACACCGTAATCAACGCCCCGTGGCATCACGCCCTCGTCGATGATTTTCGCCAGCATCTTGCCACCTTTGATGGCACCGGCACTGTTTACACCGATATCAGAAACGTCATAGCCGGTGGGCACTTCCTTGAAGACATAACCACCATTGGAGGCCAGCATCGGCGTAGTGAAGTAAGGCTGAACCTGGTCCCACATAATGGTGGTGATATCTTTCTTATCCAGCTCTTTTTTCAGTTCGAACATCTCTTCATAAGAGGCAGGTGCCGTTTTGATGATATCCTTGTTGTAAATCAAACTGATGGCTTCCATGGCGACCGGATAGCCGTAAACGTTGCCATTGTGAGACGTGGCCTGCCAGCCTTTGGCTTCGATATCAGCCTTGACATTGTCAGAAGGCTTGATGGGTGCCAACAGACCGGATTCAGCCCACTCACCGAAACGATCATGTGCCCACATAACAATATCCGGACCCTTACCGGTGGCAGCAGCCTGCTGGAAACGGTCGGTCAGATTCTCAGGAATCTCAATCTTTACCTTAACGCCCAGCTCTTCTTCAAAACGCTTACCTACAACTTCCATACCGTTATAGGCTTTATCGCCACCAATCCACACAACCAGCTCGTCGTCAGAGAACGCCATGGCTGTGTTGGCACCCATAGAGATAGCCAGCGCAGAAGCAATCGCTGCAGCAACCGTTTTTTTCATCATCTCTCTACCTACTCCGGTATTTCCCTGAACCAGGGTGATCATTGAAATTCTCAGGCTCTTGTCATTTAGATCGGAGTGAACACTTTCATTCAAATGCGCTGTCGAGACAACAGACCTGAAAAACGATCGCTATCTTCAATGAATTGGTGTCTGAAAGAAATCGTAAAACGTTTACAGAATGCCCACTTTCTGGTGTGATCCGTGAGTATTTGATACAAATCAACATATTTTGTGCATTTTCAGGAAAATGCCGGGTCAGCCTCACGCCATGACACAGGAGGTCTGCCCTTTACGAAGAAACACATCCAGCCAACATCCACGAGGCTCACAGGATTTCATGGCCTCCATCACCAGTTCTGCTCCCTGAACCGCAATACTTTCTATATCCTGTCGTACGGTGGTCAGTGAATGATAGCGATCATCATCGATACCATCGTAACCCACCACCTGAACATCATCCGGTACCCGCCTACCGGTATCCGCCAGTGCCATGGAAATGCCTGTGGCGACAATGTCAGAAAAAGCGACAAACGCATCAGGCTTAATCCCCGATTCCAGCAAGCCACGTATACGACGATAGCTATCTAATGCAGGCAGACCGGTATCCACTGAAATTTCTATGGCCTCCGAAGGAATAAGCCCCGCTTCCAGCATCGCCTTGCGATAGCCCTGGTAACGCATGCACGAAACTGCATGGTCACTGTGCAGGCACACATAATAAATAGTACGACAGCCATTCCCAAGCAGGTGCGTGGTCGCCAGAAAACCACCCTGTTCATCGTTAGAAGCAACCCAGAAATGCCCCTCCCGCACATCCCCGATACTCACATAGGGAGCCTTCTGCTCCTGCACCTTCTGATAGCGGGGATCATCATGGTGCAAGCCAATGCCAACATAGGCTTTGGCCGACGTCATCAGCTCACCTTCAGAAGAAAACTTCACCCGCTTGACCCGATACCCCTGCCGCTCCAGCTCAATCTTCAGCGCTTCATACACTTTTAATGCAAACGGCGATATGGTTCCCAGATCCAGCCCCAGCACAACCCCCACCACAAAGGCATTCTGCCCATGCAACTGCCGGGCCATATAATTGGGTTGATAGTTCAGTTCATGGGCTGCGTCCAATACCTTCTTGCGGGTGCTTTCTGAAACGTATTTTCCGCCATTGAGCACCCGACTGACGGTTGCAATGGATAATCCTGCCAGCGCCGCCACCTGGAGGATGGTTGATTGCCCAGACACTTGATTCCTTCCCAAAGGGATTTATCCCTATATCAAATAACCGACATTAATTCGAAATATAACGAACCTTCGTAATATATTTTGTTTGCAGTGTTCACAAAAAGACACAGATCAATATTCAGCCAACTTCTTCTAAAAACCTTTTCATATTGCTCTTCACCCCACTAATGCCAAAAAATCCCACAGCCTAAAAAACGTCAACACGTTGTAACGCCTGCTGACAGAGTCTGGACGATTTATTTCGTTTCAGAGGGGACTGCAGCATGCGAGATGGCGAACACACAACAACACACTTGAAGGAATTTGGTTGTGACCAAAGCAAGACTTCTGCCACTGGCTGGTGCTATCGCTGCCGTACTGCTTTCCGGCAATGCAATGGCTAGTGAAACTACCACTGAAACTCTGAATCTGAAGCCGACTGACATTCTGACCGATGGCTGGCAGGTAAACGGTTATATCCGTGCCGGCTGGCGTTTGAATGAAAACGGTACTTCCACCAGCAATGAATATGGTAAGCCTGACTATCGCCTTGCCGGAACTACTGGCAAAAACCCTAACCAGGTTGAATTCAATATCAGCAAGAACACGACTTTTGCCAATGGTGTCTGGTCTCAATTAGGTGTTCGTGCTGAGTACGGTAACGGCGATCACAGCTTCTACTCTTCTTCCGGCAGCGAAGATAGCGGCAAAGAAAATGACGACAAAGGCGCTTTTGAAGTTAAAGAAGCCTTTATTCGCCTGGGTGGCTTCAGCTATCTGCCTGAAAACGCTGAAATCTGGGCTGGCCGTCGTTTCCTGAACCGTGAAGCCGGTATCCTGTCTGGTGAATTCTGGAAGCAATCTTCCGGTGTTGGTTTTGGTTATGAGCAGAACGGCAATGGTATTGCGGTTGTTTCCGTAGACGCTGGTGATGGTGTACCTAAGGCAGAAGGCAAAACTATTCACTCCGTTGATTTTTACAGCTACAACCACAACGCTTTGGGTGGCAGCTTCAATTTTGACCTGAAAGTCATGACTGCCGGCGAAAGCAGCAACTTTGCTGACAATGAAGCCACCAACGGTATTGGTGCAGCCATCACTTACAAGCGTGACTACTATGGCATGAGCGGCTGGACCACAACTGCCCTGGCATACGGTCAGGGCCTGGCAGCCAACCGTGGTGTCAACTTCGGGCAATGGAGTACTGGCACATCCACCACTGACAGGGACGATGGCACCAGTATCTTCTTTACTTCTTACGGTGTTATGAACATCAACGATAGCTGGCAGATGGGTTCTGAATTTACCTACCTGCATGGCGATAAGATTTGGGGTCTGGGTACTAACCCTGCCGCTGAAGGTGATACTGTTGACCGCATGCTGATGGCCGTTCGTCCGACGTATAAAGTCAACGATAATTTCCGTTGGGAATTCACCGGTTCTTACGGCATGGAAAAGTCTAACTGGGGCCTAGAAGAGAATAAGATCGACGTTTACGCTGCCGAAATCGCTGCAGTATTCACGGTGAACTCCGACTACTTTGGTCGTCCACAGATCAAACCATTCGTTACCTTCATGACCAAGGATGAAAGTAACGGTAACGATGGAATGTGGGGTAACGACAATTTTGGCAAAAAAACCTACCAATACGGCGTAGAAGCAGAAATCTGGTTCTAATTCAACCAGTTTCTGCAGTAAAATCTGCAGCCACATGCCTGTGGCTGCAGTCCTGAATTCCCATTCCTGTGATTGTGTTTATCTGACGGAGCCGCTGCTCCGTCTTTTTGTGAATGACTAATGAAAAGCAAATTATCACTGTGTACCCTGCCCCTTGCGGTCTCCCTGCTTTCTGGGTGCCAGAGTGCATACACACCCGCGGCCCCGGAATCATTATGCCCTGAGTCCCAGGCCGATCGGTCCGTTATGCTGTGCATCACCTCATTGCCCGATAACCATCCGGAAGGAGAACAGGTTTATCTGGCAGGCACCATGAACCAGTGGCACGCTGGCGGTGATCAACACAAGGAGATCATCCTGAAAGATAACGGCAATGGTAGTTACAGCCATGAGCTGTCGTTTGATAAACCGGGCGATATTCACCTGTTTAAATTTACCCGTGGTGACTGGAGTTCAGTAGAGATTGATAATGACCGCTACGATGCTCCGAATCGCAAGGTACAATTCACTGGAGACAAGCAAACCATCATGCTAACTATTGATAAGTGGGCAGATCTCGAAGGCGGCTCTTTGGGTAGCCGCTCAACACTGGTTGGCAAACTGGAAACCCTCACCACCACTTTCCCGCAAAATAATGGTGAACGAACCATTCGCATCTGGCTCCCGGAAAACTACGACGCCAGTCGTAAGGAACCCTACCCGGTTATCTACGCCTGGGATGGTCAGAACCTGTTTGATAAACAAACCTCCGGTTATGGCATGGAGTGGCAGCTGGATGAAACCCTGACCGCGTTGGAGGAAGAGTATGTCGTTATCGGTTTTGACAGCCCCCGCGATGCCCTTCCCCGCTATGTTGAATACAGCGGTCTTGACTGGACCCATCCAACCGTTGGCGAAGTACAGGCACGAGGCAGCGAAACGGTGGATTTTGTGGTGGACGTACTGATCCCCGCGCTGGAAAAGCAATACAACATCAGCAGCAGCCCGGCCGATCGCACGTTAATGGGTTCATCCATGGGAGGCTATATCACCCTCTACGCCATGAGCTATCGCCCCGGTGTGTTTGGTACCGGCCTTGCCCTGTCCCACGCCACCAGTGACCGCTACGGTGGCAAACAGTTACGGGAGTATTTCCGGAAAAACGGTTTTGCCCGCGATGCCCGCCTCTATCTGGATATGGGCGGCCAGGAGACCGTTGGCCCCTGGGGGCCTGATGAATGGCTGCAAGGTCACCATGCCATGGTGGCCGCGTTGAACGACGCTGGTATATCACTGCAACATCAGGTGATTGTCGATGGCGTCCATGACGAAACCGCTTGGGCAAAACGCTTTGGCGAAATTTTTCAGACCGTGATTAAACAATTGCAGTGAACTGTGATGTTTTTTTCGACGGAGCCCATGCTCCGTCTTTTTCCTCTCTTCTGCCTAAGCCCTGCCCTATAATTTATTCCCGATCCCCATCCACCCTAAGAGGCTGTCACAGAACCTGAAAAAATGCGGCCATCCATGTAGGTCGGTCCTACAGGAGCCGACAACCAAACCAACTGCTATGCACCATGATATCCGAGTTTCATAAGGAGGATGGCAGTGAGATCACTGGTAAGCCACCCGTAAACCTTGAGTATGTGCTGCCGATACCATTCTTTCGTTCCAAGTAAAACAGGTAAAAAAATGATTAAGAAAGCGTTAGCCTCAGCTCTTATCTTCGTCGCAGGTAGTGCTTTTGCCAATGGCAGTAAAAGCACTGGAGATAGTGCCGTACCGGTGGTGCCCTGCTATGTTAAGGGCGAACTGATCAACTCCATGCCCATCAATATTTGTTTCAGTAAATATCAGGGCAGCACTACGAAAAAAGCCTCGATGCAACAGATGTAATAACTCTGCTCTCCCATGCCTGCCATGGGAGTTCGTCTCTTTTAGAGCTTTTACCCGGTAAAACGTTTACAACTTCCCACCATCTCATTTCATGGCCATAATGCCCGCGAAAAATGAACCACCTCTTTCGCAGTGATTTGAAATGCCCAAAAAAAAGTCAATAAATACTGAATTGCTACCCGCATCCCAAAGCCTGAGCCAGGTGATGCATGCCTCGCCCTTTTCCATCCTGGGAATGCACCCCGGGCAGTCCGGTAGTGGCCTGACCATCCGCGCCTGGCACCCCGATGCCGAGTGCATCGAGGTTGTGCAGGAAAGCACGGGTAAATCACTGGGCAGAATGAGCCGGATGGCCAACGGCCTTTTTGAGCTGAGTTTTCCAAAACGGAAAAAAGCCTTCTACTATCTGCTAAACATCACCCTCAAGGATGGGACAGAAGAACTCCGCTTTGATCCCTACCAGTTTGGCGAGTACACCCTCTGTCAGCAGGATATCGACCCGCTCTATCTGTACCGGCACCTGGGTGCTCTGAAAGTGGAGCATGCCCTTACCCGTCAGCGCAGTGTTTCAGGCGTGTTGTTCAAGGTCTATGCTCCCCACGCCCGCTCCGTCAGCGTGATCGGTGATTTCAACCGGTGGGATGGTCGCTGCCACCCCATGGCCAGTGCTGATGACGGCATCTGGCGGCTGTTTGTACCGGGCGTTGCCGAAGGAACCCTGTATAAATATGAGCTGCACGATCAGAATGGTCAGCTGCTGCCGGAAAAAACCGACCCCTTTGGCCATAAAGTGGAACAGTGGCCGGGCCTGGCCTCCATTGTACAAACGGAAAGTACCTTTACCTGGTCCGACAGCCAATGGCTGAACAAACGTCAGCTGAATCATAACAAGCCCATGTCGGTTTATGAGGTCCACCTGGGCTCATGGAAAAAATCGGACGACGGTGGTTTCAAAAATTACCGGGAGCTGGCCGACGAACTGATCCCGTATATCCGGAAAACGGGCTTTACCCATATCGAATTACTGCCCATTTCCGAACATCCTCTGTACGAATCCTGGGGCTACCAGCCGGTTGGGTTATTTGCCCCCACCAGCCGCTATGGCACACCGGACGACTTCCGCTACCTGGTTGACCAGTGCCACCAGCACAATATTGGTGTGATTCTGGATTGGGTTCCCGCCCACTTTCCACAGGATGAACACGGCCTGTTCCGTTTTGACGGAACTGCTATTTATGAATATGAAGACCCGCAACGGGGCTGGCATCCGGACTGGAAGTCCTGTATCTACAATTACGGTTCGCCGTGGGTACAGGATTTTCTGATCAGTAATGCCCTGTACTGGCTGGATGAGTTTCATATTGATGGCCTGAGGGTGGATGCCGTGGCCTCCATGCTCTACCTGGACTACTCCAGAAAACAGGGCGAGTGGACACCCAACCATCTGGGCGGCAATGAACACCTTGAGGCCGTCGCCTTTTTGCAGCGCCTGAACGCTGAAGTTCACCGTCTGCATCCACACTGCATGATGATCGCCGAGGAGTCCACCAGCTGGCCCTGTGTATCACGCCCCGGACACCCACAGAGCCTCGGCTTTGATTACAAATGGAATATGGGCTGGATGCACGACTCGCTGGCCTATATGAAGCGGGACCCGATTTATCGTCAGCATCACCACCATGAAATGACCTTCAGTATGGTGTACGCCTATAACGAAAACTTTGTGCTCTCCCTCTCCCACGATGAAGTGGTTCATGGTAAAGGCACGATCCTCACCCGTATGCCGGGGGATGACTGGCAGCGCTTTGCCAACCTTCGGGCCTATTACGGATTTATGTTCGGGCACCCCGGTAAAAAGCTGATGTTTATGGGCTCTGAGTTTGGTGTCACCAACGAATGGAACCCGTCAGAAAGCCTGAACTGGAACCTGTTGGAGCAGGGCCCTTACCACCAGGGCATGCTGGCGATGATCAGTGAGCTGAATACACTGTATCAGCGTTCCCCGGCACTGCATGAGCTTGACTTTGATCGCGACGGTTTCCGCTGGTTGATACTGGACGACCATGGACAAAGTGTTTTTGCCTTTTACCGAAAAGACAGCGCAGGTAAAACCATTGTCGTTATCAGTAATATGACGCCATTTGTACGACATGATTACACCATTGGTGTGCCAGTCGATGGACAATGGCAGGAAATCTTTAACAGTGATGACCAGCGCTTTGGTGGCAGTCATATTGTTAACGGTACCGTCTTAACCCGGCCAGGAGAGTGGCATAACCACCCCCAAAGCATCAGCCTGACTTTGCCACCACTGGCTACTATCATGCTGGCCGTTGACCGGGAATAATGCCTATAGCGAGAAAAAGCACTTAACCCGGATATTTCATAAACTGCCTCGAATCTCGCGCCGGACTTTGTCGCTCTAAGGGATTTTGTGAGGGAGCGCCGTACCGGGGAGTACGGTCGACTGAACAAAACTCCCTTAGAGCGGCAAAGGACAAGCGAGAGCGGGAGCACGTTTATGAAATATCCGGGTTAACACATACTGGCTTCTTCGGTTCCGTATGTGTTGCAGAAATCGCTCTATCTTTCGCAAGTACCGTTCCCATGCTTTTAGACCCTGTGGGTCCTGCGTGGGAATGCATACCGGAGCCAGCAGGATATGCAACAACCTGTTTCCGCCCGGAATCATGAGAGTTTAATGGGAGTTCTGACTTGCGGAGAGATTCGATATGTATTCCCACGGGGGACCGTGGGAAAAAGGTGGCTGTATAATAGAGCTTGTCTGCTTTAGAGTGGTTTTACGTGGTTTATTTTGCCGCTTACCCTTGAATGATCGTCAGGTTTTTTTCATTTTCTACATCAAAAATATGACAAGCTTCGGTATTCAAATTGAAGCGCATTGTGCGACCAATATCAGCTGTAGTAATGGTTTGGTCGTTCACTCGAGCAATCAGCTCATTATCGCCTACTTTGAAATAAAGATATTTCTCATTACCCATATTCTCGACAACCGTCAACATGCCTTCGACCGTATTAACAGTATCACTGTCATTTGCCAGGGAGATATGCTCAGGGCGAATACCAAAGTAAACGGCTTGATCAATCTGCTCCTGCAGCAATACCTGTTTGGCTCTTGGGATAAAGCACTTCACCCCCGGTGCAAGTTCTACAAAAAGTCCCGCATCCGATTTACGAATCACCGTTTTTACCAGGTTCATGGAGGGAGAACCAATGAAACCGGCGACAAATTTGTTGGCTGGGTAATTGTACAAGTTGGCAGGGGTATCCACTTGCATGATTTCACCCTTATTAAGTACGCAGATTCGGTCACCCAGTGTCAGTGCTTCTGTCTGATCATGAGTAACATAGATCATGGTGGCAGGGTTACCTTCCTCTTTCAGCCGCTGATGCAGCTGGGCAATTTTTACCCGCATGGAAACACGAAGCTTGGCGTCCAGGTTTGATAGTGGCTCATCAAACAAAAATACATCAGGCTTGCGCACAATGGCACGGCCAACAGCAACCCGCTGTCGTTGGCCTCCGGACATCTCTTTTGGCTTGCGGTCCAGAAGATCGGTAATTTCCAGTTTTTCTGCTGCCTCTTCAACCGCCTGGCGAATCTCCTCTTTCGACTTTTTCTGCATTTTCAGGCCAAAGGCCATATTGTCAAAAACGGTTTTATGGGGGTAAAGCGCATAGTTCTGAAAGACCATAGCAATACCACGGTCCTTGGGAGGCAAGTCATTCACCACGCGTTCACCGATCCGGATTTCGCCGTCGGTGATGCTTTCCAGCCCCGCAATCATGCGTAGCGTGGTGGATTTTGCACAGCCGGACGGACCAACGAACACCATAAACTCGCCGTCATGGATATCAAGGTCAATACCATGAACTGCCTGAAATCCATTGTCATATTTTTTTTCAACGCTTTTTAAGCTTACGTTAGCCATCCGGTCATTCCACAGATAATCTTTCAGGTAACAGGTTTATTCAGCACATTGGGCAATCGCAGCCAGTTTCGGCTTGCCTTCAGCATCCACCTGGAAGCCCCAGACATAGCGGCCAGAATCGGTGAAGTTGATGCGGGTATCTTTCATAAACCCACCACGAATTAACTTACCTTCCTGTCCGACGGTCAATTCTCGACCACTCACGGTGAATTGTGGTTTCCAACCCATGCTGGCAAACTGGAAGTTCACCGGGCCCGCGTCATTCTCCATAATGACCTGATAAATGCCATCCCCCTTGTAAGACATACGACGATGCTCCTGGTGCATCCACTGCCCATCGGAGAAGGTGCCAGTCACGTACATGGGTGGGCGAATAGGGCCACTACCGGTAACATCGGGCAAATTACAGCTGGCTACGGGGCTGGTGCTGACCACTGAGGCAGAAGCCGTATCATTAGCAGGGTTTCCAGCACAACCAGCCAGAGTGGCAGCAAGGGTAAGTGTTATTAAAACTTTGGTTTTCATACGAACTCCATAGCGACAACGACCAATCGCCAAAGTAGACAAATAATAAAGACGTGATGTTTTTTATTGAAAATGAAGTTTCTGTCGTATTTTTCCGAACCAGCTCTCTTTGCCATGCGCTTCACGCTCTGATTTTAGCGATTTAACGTTCCGGCTCGGAATCATTGGGGCTTTACCCTTTGACAGGGCATTAAGGGTAGCCAGTGATTTCATATATTGTTGTGAATCCCTGGCAGGATAACCAAACAGCTTGCTTCGTGGTGGACAGGAACGGCTGACGCCTGACTTGCCCTGAATCACCGTACCATCGCCAATATGCAGATGACCGGCAATGGCACTCTGCCCATGCACAGTAACCCGATTACCAAGGATGGTATGACCGGCAACACCGGATTGTGAAATGATCAGGCAGTGCTGACCTATACGACAGTCGTGGCCAATCTGGCAAAGGTTATCAATTTTGCTGCCCCGGCCAATGACCGTGTCTCCGAGAGTACCCCGATCAATGGAGTTGTTGCAGCCAATGTCCACATTATCTTCAATAATGACCCGGCCAATACTTTCCAGTCGTTCATATTCGCCAGAGCTATTCAGCATGTATTCAAAGCTGAAATTACCGATGGAATTATTGGAATCGATGGTCACATTATTGCCAATCACCGTCCCTTCCTTAATGACGGTATTGGCGTGTATGGCAACATTATCGCCAATCACTGCGCCATTATGAATGCGAACTCCCGGCATAAAATGGCAACCCTTGCCGATGCGGGCATGTTTGCCAATGAATACACCTGGAATACTGGACACATTTTCCTGATCCAACAGGTGGTATTTTTCAGCTTTGTAGTAACGCAATAGATGGTTAAGCAAAGTAACATCCAATGCATCAATCACTATTTTTGCCGGTGCCTTGATATTGCCTATGGCGGCAGGTCCGACCACAATGGCTGCCTGGCAATGATCAATAAACTTGAGGTCATGCTTGGAGAGCACAATAGCCAGGGCATCTGGCCTGCTGGGTGATACCGGGCAGATGCTGTCTACTGTGATGTTGCCATCACCAAACAGACGACCATGGAGTTGTTGAGCAATATCAAGGGCGTTAAGCATGGGATTTACACCAGATTAAAACCTGTAAAGAGCATGGGCGTAGAATTTGTGGTTATCCACTTTCTTGCTAACGCCTGCTTTTGTCGGATCATTGGTGGTTTCTTTCTCATGGGTATACTCATACTCAGCCTTGACCATCCAGTTTTCCCCGATATCGGTCTCATAGCCAACGGAGGTTTTGATGACATCCTTGAAGTAGTCCGGACGACTGCCCTTGGTGATGGTCTCATTCTCAGCAAAACGTGTAGTCAGATAGACCAGGCCACCATTGTCGATGCTGTAACGGATGGTGGGCTGGATATAGGTTTCAGTGAACTTGTCCGTCTGGAATACATAACCTTCAGCAGTCGCACTCTCGTTGTCGTCTTTAACCTGATGGAAGAGTTCCAGTTCAAACTGGAAATTGCCATAGTTGGTGTAAGGCTTGATCATGACGCTGTAACCAGCCTCATCCCGCTGACCCCAGCTACCATTATCAAAGTTCAGGGTCAGGTACTCTGCCATAGCATAAAAACCGGCATTATACTCGTTATTCCAGTACGTCAGATATGGCCGGAAAATTTGCTCCAGGGATTGCTTCTCATGATGGTTTGCACTTGCCGATACTACTTCACTGGTGATGTACTCAGCCTCATAACCCAAACCAGTACCCCAACCGCCACCCAGGGCAAATGGACGATCCAGCAGTATAAGATGTTTCAGAGAATCTTCATTTTCATAGTAACCACTGGAATTTTTTTGTTCCCGGGTCATGGTCTTTAACGAGTAGTTTGCACGAAGACCAAGATCGTGGAAATTGAAGAATACGTTACCCACTTCATTGGTGGTGATTTTTTCTTTTATTTCACCATTCCCCCAGTCATCAGTGGTTTTGGTTTCATACTCAATTGAAGAACCAAAATGACCGGAAAAACTCATGCCAGAGTCAGCAGCTGAGCTATTTTCCCCTTTATCCGCCTGGCGGAGAAAATCGGTAAATTCATCTGCTGAAACGGCACCCGATACACCAACAATATTGGCAATCAAAAGTGGTAGTATTTTTTTCCTCATCCGTAATCCCCAAAAACTAATCTGGTAATCATTTAATTGGAGTAGTACAACCCTGTACAGATTCGAACAGAAAAAACTGGTCGTCTCTCCGCTTAAATACAAAAATTCAAACAACTGCAACAAATCCGGAGATCAACAACAAGAAGCCATTTAGAAACAGGCTACTGATTAAATACCTGGATCGTGACACTATTTGTTCAGCAATGTGTTTTCGTGGCGAGATTAAACGCTTGCAAATCAACTTTTACAAGACCGCACCACTGACATAGATCAATTTAATCATCTTTTTCTAAACAAAAAACATTCAAAAACAAAATCAGAGATCATTTGTTCACTAAAACATTGCACGTTTTCATGTTTTGATAAAGAATGCAGTATTCCATCATGTACTACCATAATCTGAATTATGATTTAGCGGCCAACAGTATGAAACCCATCTATAAGAACCTGGCATTTGCCCTCTCGTTACTCTCTGCCAGTACTGCATACGCGGAACAGCTTATACCTGAAAAAAACGCACAACTACTCATCTGGACCGATGAGCTGGCCATGGATTATATGGACTATGCCACCGAGGCGTTTAACGAAACCTTTGGCTACGATGTTCAGTTCCGTTTCCGACAACTGGCCCCAATGAACAGTGCCGGACGCCTGATTCAGGACGGTGGCACCGCCCGGGTTGCTGATGTTGCCGAGATTGAACACGATATGCTGGGTAAATTAGTCGTCAGTGGCGCGGTTATGGAAAACCTGGTCAGTGCAGATCGTGTTGATAAAGAGTTTATTGTCAGCGCTGCCTCAGCAGCCAAAGCCGATGGCAAAGGCTATGGTTTTCCCGTCAGCTATGCAACAACTGCCCTGTTCTATAACAAAGACATCCTGGCCGAGGCACCAGAGACCTTTGAAGATTTGATTGCGTTCTCCGCAATATTTAACAATCGAACTGAAAACCGTTATGCCCTGCTGTGGGACGTACAGAATTACTATGAGTCCCGAATGTTTATGTCCCTGTATGGCGGCTATGAATTTGGCAAGGCAGGATCCGATGCAGATGATATCGGGGTGAATTCCGAAGCGACTAAACGCGGCCTTGCCGCCATGCTTAAATTGAAAACAGCCAATGACTCAAACCCTGTGGATATGCGCAACACCCAGGTGCGTCGAGGCCTGTTTACTGAAGGTAAAGTTGCCGCCATTGTTGACGGTCCATGGGCAACAAAAAGCCACCTTGAATCGGGAGTTAACGTTGGCGTCGTGGCGATGCCAACACTGGAAGGACAGCATCCGCGCACATTCTCCACAGTAAGGTTGGCGGTTGTCTCTTCTTACACAGAGTATCCCGTTGCCGCACAATTGTTTGCTGACTTTCTGGCGTCAGAAGCCATGCTGAAAAAACGGTTCGAGATGACCAAATCCATCCCGCCACTGAATCACCTGATGGCAGAAATCGCCAACAGTGCAACGGCTGATGAAGCAACCAAAGCCTTTATTGCCCAGGGTTTTTATGCCGATGCCATGCCCTCCATTCCGGAAATGGGCTATGTCTGGTCACCCATGGCTAACGCCATTACCGCAAGCTGGGTCAATGGCGAAACGCCGGAAAAATCATTGGATAACGCCTTAATGGTGATCAAAGAGCAGATTGCTTTCCAGGAATAACAAACACCCCACCATGCGCTGACCGGAGACGTTATTTCGGAATAACTCCCGGGCATGGTGGGATTGACGGCAACTGATTAATACTGTTTAGGAGGGGCTATGGATACAGCCATGGATCAGCCCAAGGTGGCTATCAAGCTACCACCTCTGTCGGTTTTTCTGATGGGGGGGACCCAGCTGTTAAACCGGCATTATATAAAAGGGTGTTTCTATCTTTTAGTGCAGATACTGTTGGTACTTTTTGCTGCTGACTTACTAACTGCCCTGGAAGGCTTCATCACCCTCGGTGATACTGCACAACATCGAGTGGGTTTCAAAATTATCCACGGCGACCACTCCATTCATATGCTGGTTGAAGGGGTACTGGCCATCTTTCTGACCGTGGCGTTTCTTGCTGCGTACCTGCTGAACATTAAAGATGCCGTTAAAATTACCCCTTGTACCATCGGCTTAAAACAGCAGTTACGGGCCTTTTATGATGAGCATTTTGCGCTCATCATGTTAACCCCGGCAGGGATTGCTGCACTCGCATTCATTATTTTGCCAATACTGATTACCGTACTGGTTTCTCTCACCAACTACGCAGCGCCAGCACATATTCCACCAAAAAATCTGGTGGACTGGGTTGGGTTTAGAAATTTCCTGTCCCTGTTTGAACTGAAAATCTGGTCCAGCACTTTGCTTGGTGTCGGCAGCTGGACGGTGATATGGGCGGTCTGCTCTACGATATTCACCTTTGGTTTTGGCTTTATACTGGCGCTTGCCCTGTCGAATCGGGACATCGCCGGTAAAAAGGTATGGCGCGTTATATTCATGCTGCCTTACGCCATTCCGGCATTTGTCAGCCTGCTGATCTTCCGCCTGCTGTTAAACGGCATTGGTCCGGTAAACTCAATCATTAATGGTTTTGGCATTGAGTCCATTCCTTTTTTATCGGACCCCGTGCTGGCGAAAGTGACGGTCATTGCCATCGGTGTCTGGGCCGGAGCCCCCTACTTTATGCTCCTGATTGCCGGTGCCCTGACCAATATTCCCAAAGAACTCTATGAAGCCAGTGAAGTTGATGGTGCCAGCCGGTTCCAGCAGTTCAAAGAGATTACCCTGCCCATGATCCTGCATCAGGTAGCCCCTTCGCTGGTCATGACCTTTGCGTTCAACTTCAACAATTTCGGTGCGGTTTATCTGTTAACGGAGGGTGGACCCATTAATCCGGAATATCGCTTTGCCGGCCACACCGATATTCTCATTACCTGGATTTACAAGCTGACCCTGGACTTCCAGCAGTACAATATCGCTGCCGTGGTTTCCATCATCATCTTCCTGTTCTTGTCACTGATTGCCATTTGGCAGTTTAGAAGGATGAACTCCTTCAAGACCGATGTGAGTATGCGGTAATGAACAAACTGATGCATAAAGCCGGTGTTTTCGCCGTATACCTGTTGCTGGCCATCAACGCTATCCTGGTGCTTGGACCCATTACCTGGACCGTGATGGCATCGTTCAAGCCGGGGGTAAACCTGTTTAGCAGTTCGTTTACCGACTTTTCCTTTACCCTGGATCACTACCGGGCCCTGTTTACCGATACCCCATATCTGCAATGGTATGCCAACACTTTTGTCCTGGCCTTCAGCAATATGGCCATCTCCATCATTGTGGTGACGATGACGGCATTTATCTTCTCCCGATACCGGTTCAAAGGTAAACGCAATGTCATGATGGGGATTCTGGTGATCCAGATGTTCCCGGCGTTCCTCTCTATCACCGCGATTTATGTATTGCTGTCCAAGCTGAACCTGATCGACACCTTTACCGGACTGCTGTTTGTCTACGTCACCGGCTCATTACCCTTTATGACCTGGCTGGTGAAGGGCTATTTTGACGCTATCCCAACGTCGCTGGATGAGGCGGCCAAAATAGACGGCGCTGGTCACTTGACCATTTTCTTTGAAATTATTTTGCCATTGGCCAAACCGATACTGGTCTTTGTCGGGCTGACCTCATTCACAGCCCCCTGGATGGACTTTATTCTGCCTACACTGATTCTGCGCAGCGAAGAAAAAATGACGCTGGCCGTGGGCATTTTCCAATGGATCGCCTCCAACTCCGCAGAAAATTATACCCTGTTTTCGGCCGGTGCACTGTTAGTGGCCATTCCTATCACCCTGTTGTTTGTCGCCACCCAGAAGCACATTACTGTTGGCCTGGTCAGTGGCGCGGTTAAGGAGTAACCCCTGAAAATGATTACCTTGAGTGCTCTGGTCCATAACCCGAAAAGCGCCATGTGTTACGCCCGCGATAATAGCACCCTGCATGTTCGCCTGCGTTCAGCCAAGGATGAAATCGAAAAAGTTACCCTCTGGATCGGTGACCCCTATGAGTGGGCAGTCGGAGGCCTGGACGGTGGTAACCTTGGAGGCAGCGATGCCCACGGCTGGACCGGCGGACGTGAAATTCCCATGACCGTCGAGGCCGAAATGCAACATCAAACCTGCTGGCTGGCTGAGTTCACCCCACCCAAGCGTCGGGCTCGCTACGGTTTTATTTTGCATTCGAAAAGCACTGGCCAGAAGATACTGTTTGGCGAGCGAAAAAGTGTTGATATTACCGATGCCAAAGTGGCAGAAGTAGAACTGAGTAATCTCAGTAATTTCTTCTGCTTCCCCTACATCAACCCCCGTGATGTACTGGCAACGCCGGAATGGGTACAGAAAACCATCTGGTATCATATTTTTCCGGACCGTTTTGCCAATGGCCGACCGGACATATCCCCCGCTGGTACGATGCCCTGGGGCACAGAACCCACGCAGGATAACTTTATGGGCGGGGATCTCTGGGGGGTAATCGATAAACTGGATTACCTTCAGGACCTGGGCATCAATGGCTTATATTTCTGCCCGGTGTTCACCGCCAACGCCAGTCATCGTTATGACACAGTGGACTACTTCAATGTCGACCCTTCCCTGGGCGGCAATGAAGCTTTTAGCCTATTGGTAAAAGAGGCTCACCAACGTGGCATGAAAGTGATGCTTGATGCCGTGTTTAACCATGTGGGTGATCAGCACCCCTTGTGGCTGGATGTGGTCGCCAATGGCAAGGCATCGCCCTACCACGACTGGTTCTGGATTCGCGAGTTCCCGGTGTATGAAGACAAGCCCCGTGAACAGTGGGACTACCAGAACCTGCGTTATGAAACCTTTGGCAATGTGGCATCCATGCCCAAACTGAACACTGAGAATGAACAGTGTCGTGCTTACCTGCTGGACGTAGCCAGACGCTGGGTTGAAGATTTTGATATTGATGGCTGGCGACTGGATGTGGGTAATGAAATTGACCACGACTTCTGGCGTGATTTCCGTCGTACGGTCAAATCGATCAAGCCTGACTGTTATATTCTCGGGGAAATCTGGCATGATGCCTCAGCCTGGCTCGGTGGTGATCAGTATGATTCGGTCATGAATTATCCGATGACCCAGGCAGTGCTGGACTTTTTTGCCCTGGATCTGAGTAACAAACAGGACTTTATCTGGGATGTGAACCGCTCCTACTGCGCTTACTCTCACACCGCCAACCAGGCGATGTTCAACCTGCTTGATAGCCACGACACTTCTCGTATTTTAAGTTTGTGTGGGGAGAATAAAGCAAGAGCCAGGCTGGCCTACCTGTTTATGTTCACCCAGGTGGGTACGCCATGCATCTATTATGGCGGTGAAGTGGCCCTCAGTGGCGGACGGGGAATGGGCAGCGAAGCCAATCGCCGTTGTATGGCTTGGGAGGAAGAAAAGCAGGACCTTGAGTTCAGACAATTTATCCAGGAGTTGATTGTCCTGCGCAAAAGTGAGCCTGATTTCAATATTCCGACCGTGCATTGGCTTGATGTTGACAGTGATCATTGTATTGCTTATCAGCGTGGCCAGTGGCAAATCGTGATGAATAACTCTGCCGTTGCCCAATCGGTAAACCTGCAAAGTGAGACTGTCCAGCTTGCTCCCTATGGCTACAGAATGAGCAAGAGTCAATAAACAGACCAAAGCCTGCGCCCCTTAATTGGGGCGCAGGCTTTGGTCAGGAATATAGCATTTTTGATGTATGGTTCTGCACGATGAGCACTACTACAGATTTACAAAAATATAATGATATTGTTCAACGTTTGACGACTTTTGGTTTCAGTAAAACGGATGCACTGGTTTATCTTGATGTGCTGAAAAATGGCAGGACCAACGGTTATCAGATTGCCAAATCGTTAGGCATGACCCGCTCAACCATTTATTCATCCATAGACAACCTGTACCTGCAAGGCTATCTCTACATGATTTCCGGCAGTGTAAAGGAGTACGAAGCTAAATCACCTGACGTGATTCTGGCTCAAATCCGGGAAAAAACCATTGACGATATTACAGTCCTGAAAAAAGAACTGGCTGTTTTGTCCAGGTCGGAAGAAAAACCCTTTTTTTTCAATCTGTCAGGGTATGAGAGCCTGATACTGAAAATTAAAGAACTTATAAACGAAAGTAAAAACGAGCTTTATATTAATACTGACTTTGATATCACCCTGTTCCAGCGTGAATTACAAGAGGCTATTATTCGCGGCGTCAGGGTGATTTGCTTTTCATTTAACCAGATGCACTCTCCGGTTGAAGGCATTGAGTTCTTTTCCCGTTCCCATATTCCAGAGCATGACTTCCCCTCTACCCGGTTTATGCTGGTCCGCGACACACTGGAAACACTGGTATTTTCCAATTTGACTGAGGCTCAGGGCATCTACACCAATGAGAAAATTCTGGTAAAAATCATCTCCGAGCATATTCACAGCGATATCTATCTATCGGGATTATTAGGGGACAAGCCCCTTGACTTGGTGAACATCGCCATCAACACCAACCACGAACGACAGGCGCTGTAAGCTTTTTTGCCACTCCCTGTTATCTAACTTATATCGAACCCAATCCCCATGACTGAAATGACCAACCCTGTTTTACCCGGCAGCTTTCCTGATCCGTCCATTTGTCGCGTCGGTGATGATTTCTATATGGTTAACTCCTCGTTCGAGTATTTTCCGGGGCTGCCCATTCACCACAGCCGTGACCTGGTCAACTGGGAACTGATTGGTCATGCTCTGGATCGCCCGGAGCAGTGCCAGGGACCGATTTTTCTGACCGATGTACAGTCCGACGGCGGTATTCATGCGCCGACTATTCGATATAAAGACGGAGTCTTTTATCTGATAACCACTAATGTCTATATGCCACCGGAGGCACCTGCAGATTTCAATCCCTGTGTGAATTTTATTCTGACAGCGACAAATCCTGCAGGTCCCTGGTCTGAGCCCAAAGTCATTAGCGGCGCACCGGGCATCGACCCTGATATTTTTTTCGACGATGACGGCAGGGTGTGGTACGTAGGAACCCATAGCCCAAGCGATCCTGCCTACCCCAGTGAAGGTGAAATCTGGCTGCAAGAGCTAGACCTGGACTGTACATCCCTGATTGGCGAACGATACTTTCTCTGGCGGGGCACCGGCGGAGACTGGGTAGAAGGCCCTCATATGTATAAACACAATGACCGCTACTATTTAATGACAGCAGAAGGGGGAACGGGGTTTTACCATGCCGTGACGGTTGCCTGCAGTGACGCTATTACCGGACCGTATATAAGTAATCCAAGAAACCCGATATTAACCTCACGTCACCTGACCCACAATTACTGGGTAAACAGCACCGGCCACGGTGACCTGGTTGAGCTGGCTGATGGCCGTTGGTATATGGTCTGCCTGGGGATTCGTAATGACATTGCCAGCCGTTCCAACATGGGCAGAGAAACCCATCTGCTTCCTGTCGTTTGGGAAGCAGAAAACCCGGACAACAGGGATATGCTCTGGCCAGTGTGTGCTCCCGATACCGGCAAAGTGGAAAAACACCTTCCGTTACCGTTTCCGAAATCAAGTCAGCCTGGTTATGGTAACTTTTATGATGATTTTTCCGGTCAGACTCTGAAAAAAGAGTGGAGTTTTCGACGACTGCCAGAAGCCAGTCGCTTTCAGATTCTGCCAGAAAAAAGGCGCTTGAGGATCTGGCCGGGGCAACCTGTCCGGGAGCGTAGCCAATCCACCGTTATTGGCTTTCGACAATCACACAGTTATTTCAATTATCAGGTTACCCTGCATATATCAGATACTATGGGCAGTAGTGAGATTGGTATAGGTATATTGCAAAAAGACAACCATCATCTGTTACTGGGTGTCTCGCAAAATGATAATGGTCTTGATTTTATCGTCAAACTCAATAATAAGGTGCTTGCATCTGCAACCATTACTGACGAGACTACTGCGTTGAAATTATTCGTTCATTGTGCTGAAACCGGTTACGACTGCGGTTATATAACCAATGAACAAAAAGTACCAGTGATAACCAGCATCCCGATTGATTCGATGTTATCCAGATACTACACAGGCGCGTTTTGCTGTCTTTATGGCGTCAATCCAGAGGGTACATCTGAAGTATTTGCAGACTTCTCAGATGTTAAATTCTTGAATTAGCCAGTTGGGCTGTTTGCGCCCACCACCATGATGTAATGTGACCATCGAGTGGAATCCGTTAGAAAGCCTGATGTGGTCGGTTC
The DNA here is from genome assembly GCF_017744175.1 of Thalassotalea sp. G20_0. NCBI lineage: Bacteria > Pseudomonadati > Pseudomonadota > Gammaproteobacteria > Alteromonadales > Colwelliaceae > Thalassotalea > Thalassotalea sp. G20_0. The sequence goes on from NZ_JAGHQV010000011.1 coordinate 74,774, forward strand.
GCATCCGTACCCATAGGGCATAAAAGCCGAATCGTACTTCGTGCCCCACCGTCATGCACTATGAAACCCTGATATCACGGTGCATGGCGGCCGGTTAGGGCGTTGACTCCTTTAGGAGCCGATCCCCGAGGAGAGTCCTTTATACAGGCTGTCTGTTCACCATGTTTTTAATTAAGTCAATCCCTTATAAAAGTCTGTAATCGTTTACATGACCGTCGTGCTTTTCTGTCCGTTCCTGAAAACTAATAATACACACCGTTTTTTTGATCACGCTATATAGAGCCTCAACACGTTATGGATACGCCATCTGCCACCCAGACCTATTGCGCCTTTCCTGGAAAAACCTCCCCACAGGGTGCCACTTTAGTTAATGCCGATCTTGTGGCAGAACCGGGTAATCAGGCGACAGGGGTTAATTTTTCTGTGTATGCCCCGCAAGCAGAACAACTGTTTGTATCGTTATTTGATGCACGGGGAGAAGAACAACTGAAAATGTTTCCTTCCGCTGAGGGCATCTGGCACCTCTATGTTGAAGGTATTACCGAAGGTCAGCACTATGGATTCCGGGCAGACGGTTACTGGTCACCCAATACCACGCCGCGCTTTAACAAGCACAAACTGCTGATGGACCCCTATGCCCGGGAAATCAGTGGTGATGTGCAATGGTGCCAGGACATTTTTGACTATATTTCAGACGACAATGATCAATGGCTATTCAACGAGCAGGACAGCGCCACCAAAATGCCCCGCAGTGTTGTGCGTGACACCACCTTTGACTGGCAAGGCGTAACCCACCCCCACACTCCGGACCAGCAGAGCATTTATTACGAAACCCACCTCAAGGGATTCACCAAAACCCATCCGGATATTCCGGAGGATATTCGTGGTACCTATCTGGGCATGTGCCACCCAATTACCATTGAATATCTGAAAAACCTTGGCATTACTGCCGTTGAACTGCTACCGGTTACCTACAGTTCCAGTGAAGAGCGACTCACTCACCTTGGGTTATCCAATTACTGGGGTTACAACCCGCTGTGTATGATGGCACCGCACACACCTTATGCCATTTCCGATCCGGTTATCGAGATGAAAACCATGGTACGGGAGCTGCACCGCGCTGGCATTGAAGTGATTATGGATGTGGTGTTCAACCATACCTGCGAAGGTGGCCATGGTGGTCCATTCCTGAGCATGCGTGGTCTGGCTGAAACCGACTACTACCATATGAACAAACACGACGGTGACATTTCCTCGGAAAATTACAGTGGTTGCGGCAACACTATAAACTTCGATAGCCATCAGACTCTGCGCCTGACCATGGATGCACTGCGTCACTGGGTGGTGGAGTATCAGATCGATGGTTTCCGTTTTGACCTGGCACCCACTATGGCTCGCCAGCACCGTCATTACAGCAAAGATGCGCCTTTCTTTTATGCCGTGAGCCAGGACCCGATTCTGAGCCAGGTAAAAATGATTGCCGAGCCATGGGATATTGGGCCGGACGGTTATCATATGACTGACTTCCCCAATGACTGGCAGTCCTGGAATGATCGTTACCGCGATACCTGTCGGAAGTTCTGGAAAGGCAGCAAAGGGGTACAAACTGAAATGGCCTGGCGTTTTTCCGGTTCAGAAGACCTGTTCAGTGAACAAAGTTATCTTGCCACCGTCAACTATATCTGCAGTCACGATGGCTTTAACTTAATGGACCTGGTTTCTTACAATCAGCGCCATAATCTTGCTAACGGTGAAGATGGGCGGGATGGTGACGAGCACAATTACTCCTGGAATCACGGTGAAGAAGGCGTCACTGACAACCTGGATATCAATAAAGCCCGCCTGCGCAGCCGGAAAAATCTGGTGGGGATGTTAATGCTGGCCAAAGGCTCCCCCATGCTGTTAGCCGGTGATGAGTTCAGCAACTCTCAGGATGGTAATAATAATGCCTATTGCCAGGACTCCCCCATCGCCTGGCTGCACTGGGACTGGTTGCACAACACCGACTCTGACGGTGCACAGATGCATGATTTTACCCGACAAATGATGCATTTTCGTCGCAATGAACCACTGTTGACCGATGGTCTGGGCCACATAGAATACCAGTTATACTCCCCGAAGGGTGACGTCGTTGACCCTGTTTATTTCAGTGAGCGCCACTGTTACACCCTGACGGTTAAAATTCATGACCCGAATGACGCTGAAAAAGGTGCTATCTGGGTCATCATGAACGCTGGCAAACATGTAGGCAGAGTGTTGATTCCTGAAACTGGTCAATTCAAACACCGGATGGTTATGGTGAATACTGACAAAGAGTCTTCTTTTATTCAGGAACCGTCTGTTGATCAGTGCAGCTATGAAGTTCAGCCGCACAGCCTGATCATGCTTAAAGAGATGAATTAACAGGCAGGTCGGCAACCCCGAAGATGGGTTGCCGACAGGTTAATCTACACAATTACTCCGCACAGCGGGATACCATCACCTGATCAATCTCACCACTGTCTTTGAACGTTAAGCTCCATACATAGCGTCCTGCCTCCGGTATCATCACCGAGGTATCGGTACCATACCCGCCGTTTTTCCCGGCAGCTGCCTGCCCCGGCTTTTGTGACAGATCAGCAGCCGTGTATTGCGGGCTCCAGCTGGCTGTGGCGTACTGGAAGCGATAGCTGCCTTTGCGCTCATCAGTAACGGTTTGATACACGCCATTGCCTTTATATTGAAAGGCCCGGGCCGGTTTGTGCATCCAGTTAGAGTCCGGGAAGCTACCCACCACAAACAGCGTGTCTTTTGCCGGGCCTGCTTCTTTAACTGTCGGGTTATCGCACTGGGCCAGGAAACCTTCACCGGTCATCGAGCTGGCATCTCGTTTATTGACCTTTGGTCCGGCTGGAACAGGCTTGGCAATGCGCAGGAATCGTGATTCAAACCCTTTCATGCGAATAGAATATTCATTGTTTTTCGGGAAAAACACCTCTCCCGTGAGCAGATCCACCAGCCTCCCTTCGGAACCGGCTTCCGCCGTTGTCAACGTGACCATTTGGAAAGCGCTGTCGGTGCTGACCATATAAAGCAGGGCATCATCTCCGCTTTGCTTGTGGTCGACGTAGACCTCTTTCTCTGCACGGATGTTAATGCGTTCGCCTTCAGACAACGCTGGATGTTTATCTCGCAACGTCATCAATGACGATACATAGGTTTTAAGATCACGCTGCTGTGTATTCAGCTCAGCGGTTAGCCCATCAATTCTGGCACTGGTACGCCCCGAATGGTCATCACACATGCCACGAATGGCGCAGTTATTATCCGGCTGCTTTTCAGCAAAGTCTGGCGTTTCATCACCAATTTCATCGCCGTAATACAAGGTGATGGGGCCAGTGTAGGCAGCCATAAATGACAGGGCCGCTTTATGCCGCAACCAGTATTCTGCATCGTCCGGATTGGCAATGCCGCCACGCTGCAAAAGGTCACCAAACCGCACAACATCGTGATTGCCCAGCATCAGGTTAGGTTGCGCATGTTTCGGATAGAGTGAGTGCAGGCTCATGCCTTCATCCAGCCAGTCACCGCCTTTACCACCCATACCATTTTCATTCACTGCAAAGGTTTCCACCAGGCGATAACGCATGGGGAAGTCAAATGCAGAACACAACGCCGGACTCTCCCCGGTACCGTAGCCGACCCTCTGAATGGTGTTTTCTTCTTTCCAGATCTCCGCCACCATATAGCCCAATGGATTGACGGTTTCACCCTTGTGGTTCTGGTAAGTCACTGACTGAGAAGCGTCATCCACGGCTTTGCGGATTTCTGTCCAGGCTTCGGTGGGCACCTGATAGGCCTGATCCAGACGCCAGCCGTCTATTTTCAACTCCTTCACCCACCAGGTTGCCACCTCCCGGTAAAATGGCAGGCTTTGGGGATAGTCAACAGGATTGTGACTGCCGGAAGGCAGCAAACCAGATGGTGATGGCACGACACCGGACGTCTTATGATGGCCAAATACACCATCAAAAAATACGTACAGCCCTTTGGCATGGGCTTTTTCCACCAGCTCTTTCGCCTGTTCCAGGGTCCCGAAGCGTGGGTCGATGGAAAAATAATCCGTGGCAAAATAGCCAGTAGCATCCAGCCGGTCATCCCAGTGTGATTGGCCTGCAACGGGTTCTGAGTTGAAGACTGGTGTCATCCAGATGGCATTCATACCCAGTGACTTGATGTAGTCCAGGGAATCAATTATGCCCTGCAAATCCCCCTGGTGATGACTGGTACCGTAGCCGGTGCCGTGACCGGTTCCCTTTTCTCCATCCACAAAGCTTTCGACCATGATCTGGTAAATTCTCAGGTCGTTGGCTTTTGCCCTAGTACTGGCGTTGCAGTCATAGGCCGGTGTCAGGCTTGCGCTGGCCTTAGACGCTGTATCAGGTGACTGACTGGCACAGCCAGTCAACAGTAAGGCAGAAAGCGCAGAGATAGCCACTGCCAATACTTTTGGCTTCGTCATCGGTTCCTCCGATTGGTCACATTACAATACTGAAAAGAGGATGGGAAAGAGATGCAAAATATTTCCCCGGAGTTGTATAACGACACAGGTCATACGCCGCCCGCCATTATCGCTTTGAGTAACTTCAATGCATTGATTTACAGCATTTTTATTTTCTGTTCAAAATAGTTGTAATCGTTTTCAGAGGTTTACAACAATCCACAAAAGGTGAAATTAATTTCACTTGACGCCTGTATTTCGCTTTGTCACATTCATGCTTACTTAGTAAATAACAACCCATGGCTGGTGGTGTGTACCCTCATCTTTTAAAGACCATTAAACCAGCACAGAGACTGAAAGCGTTTACAAGGCAACAAGCCATTTTTTTTCCATTACACTAGGGCTCTTTTGCAAAGCCGCTGAAACAAATCATCAGTGAAAAAGGCCAACCTGATAGAACAGCAAGAGTGAAGCACATCACATGGATCAGAAAACATTTACCTCCGAGCTTGAAAAACACTTGCGTCGTGAACTGGGCACGACTCCTAAGCAAGCCACACATCGCGACTGGTGGCAGGCCCTCTCTCTGGTACTCCGTGACATTAATCTGGACCAGCTTCAGGAAAGCAGCCTGAGCAATGCCAAAGAGACCAAGCCACAACGACACGTTTGTTACCTTTCTATGGAATTCCTGATGGGACGCCTGCTGGGTGATGCCCTGATGAACCTTGGACTCTACGAAACCGCAGCCACCCTGCTGCAATCCCACGGCGTACGCATTTCTGATGTCCTGGATCAGGAGCGTGACATGTCCCTGGGCAACGGTGGTCTGGGTCGTCTGGCCGCCTGCTTTATGGATTCTCTGGCCAACCAGCATATTCCAGCCACCGGGTACGGCATCAACTACCGCTATGGTCTGTTTCGTCAGATCTTTGTGGATGGTTACCAGAAAGAGAAGCCGGATGTCTGGCGTGAATTTGGCAGCCCCTGGGAAACCTGTCGTCCATCCGAGACCGTTGAGATTGGCCTGTTCGGTCATATGGAAATGGACAACGATGGCAATAACCACTGGGTGCCTGGCAAGAAGCTTTTCGGTGTGCCATGGGATATCACCATTCCATCCTTTGGCGGAAACTATGTAAACCGTCTCCGTCTCTGGGAAAGCCTGGTGGGTGCCTATCCTATCGATCTGGATAAATACAACCAGGGTGAGTATCTGGAAGCCTGCCGTAACCTGGTGGATGGCGATACCATTTCCGGTGTCTTGTACCCTGAAGACTCAACGCCGCAGGGTAAAGATCTGCGACTGATCCAGCAGTACTTCTTCACGGCCTGCTCCCTCAAAGACATTATCCGCCAGCATAAGCAGCGTGGCCTGCCATTAAGCAGTCTGGCAAAACACTACGCGCTGCAATTGAACGACACCCACCCGGCTATCGCTATTCCGGAATTAATGCGCCTACTGATGGACGAGGAAGGCATGGTCTGGAATCAGGCCTGGGCCATCACTCAGGAAATGTGCCACTACACCAACCACACCCTGTTGCCAGAAGCTCTGGAGAAATGGTCTGCCTCTCTGCTGGACCGTGTTCTCCCAAGACACTTGCAGATCATTGAGATGATCAACTATGTCTTCCTGAACGGAGAGGCTAAAGAGCAATGGGGCGACAATGTAGAGGTCATCAAGAAAGTCAGCATCTTCGAAGAGCTGGACAACGGTGATCGCATGATCCGCATGGCCAACCTTTCAGTGATTGGCAGTCGCCGGGTCAATGGTGTTGCCGCGCTGCACAGTGGGCTGGTTAAAGCCAATCTGTTCCCCGAGTTTGACGCCCTGTATCCCGGCAAGCTGGTAAACGTCACCAACGGTGTTACCCCAAGACGCTGGCTGGCTCACTGTAACCCGGGCCTGGCACGACTGCTGGACCGGAATATCGGCAAAGAGTGGCGTACAGACCTGGATCAGCTGGAAAAGCTGACACCACTGTCGGAATCTCCCGATTTTCTCGATGCCTTTGCCAATGTCCGTTTCAAAAACAAGGAGCGACTGGCGCGGTTGATTGAGAAAGAGTGCAAGGTCACCGTTAACCCCAATGCGCTGTTCGATGTTCAGATTAAGCGACTGCACGAGTACAAGCGTCAGCAGTTAAACCTGTTGCACATCATCAGCCTGTATCACGAAATGCTCGATAACCCGGATGCCGAACATACCCCACGGGTATTTATTTTTGGCGCTAAAGCCGCACCAGGTTATATAATGGCCAAACAGATTATTCTGGCGATCAACAAGGTCGCCCAGGTAATTAACAACGATCGTCGTTTGGATGACTGCCTGAAAGTGGTATTCCTGCCGGATTATCGCGTCACCCTGGCGGAACAGATCATTCCTGCCGCTGATCTTTCCGAGCAGATCTCCACGGCCGGTTTTGAAGCCTCCGGTACCGGCAATATGAAGCTGGGCCTGAATGGTGCACTGACCATTGGGACACTGGACGGAGCCAACGTGGAAATTGCCGAAGCGGTGGGCGATGACAACATCTTTATCTTCGGAAAAACTGTTGATGAGATTGCCGAACTGCAGCAGCAGGGTTACAACCCATACCATTATTATGAGAACAATCCGGTACTGAAGCGGGCCATTGACGCTCTGATGAATGGTTCCTTCTGCCAGCACAAGCCCGACCTGCTCAAACCCGTTGCGGAAGATCTGATGCATCGTGACCAGTTTATGGCTCTGGCTGACTTTGAAAGCTATCGCGAAGCTCAGCAGAAAGTATCCGACACTTTCCGTAAGCCAAGGATCTGGTGGCGCAAGGCCGTTCTGAATACCGCACGCCTGGGTCGATTCTCTTCTGACCGGTCTATTGCAGACTATGCAGAGAAAGTTTGGGGTATTAAATAACCGGGTGGTTTTGGCGGCTCACTGAGCGTGAGCTGCCGCTAATTATTCTTGTTAATCTTTTCCCAGACCACTGACTTTCTGCGCTCCAACGTGACGAGTACTGAACTCAAATATCAGGAACTATCTGCCTGACCCAACCCAACAGTTCAACGATGTTGGTATAGACTCCCGGGTAACCCGGCTCAGCACAGCCGTAACCCCAACTCACGATACCCAGCTGGTACCAGGTGCCCTGGTGGTTATAAACCATGGGGCCACCACTATCGCCCTGACAGGAGTCTTTGCCTCCTTCATCAAAGCCAGCGCACAGCATATTTTTGGTAATAGCTCCGTCATAATGTTGCCCGGAGTTACAAAGTTCTCTCTCCACATAGGGCACCTGAACCACATGTAGCGTGTCTGGTTGTCCCTTCTCATACCCCAGGGTTCCCCAGCCCATCACCTCAAATACTGAACCTTTATTAATGCCTGCAAAGTGTTCTTCAGAAATCAGCGGAACAGGTTCAATACCCTCAACGTCCTGCTGTAATTCAATAATGGCAATATCGTTATCGAGGAATTCATAGCTATAGTCTGGATGTATATAAAACCTGGCCACCGGGTAGAAACTGCCAGAGCCCGGCTCACTGAGTCTATGCCCCCCCAACCAGACGGAAATAGAGTCTGCATCATCCTCAAGGTCTTCGACGCAATGGGCGGCCGTCAGGACATACTTGCCACCAATGAAGGCCCCGCCACAAAAATGAATCGCTCCAAATACTCTTAATGACGCCATATAAGGACGGGAAAATGGAGAAAGCTCATCACCACCAACAATTTTTATTCCTGAATGGCTACTCGTCTTTTCAGGATGCGCACTGACGCTTACAGCAAATACTAAAACTAATTGACTTAATGCCAACACGGCCATCTGTAGGAGTTTTTTCACTATTGAAGTCCCTTTCAATGTTAAAACCACAAAGTGGTAATGGATATTACAGTTTTGTTTTCTGTCGCTTAACAAGACGGTTTAATGCACCCAGAGAGTGTAAGTGTGCATAGGTCCACGCCAGCCAACCGGAATCAAACCAGCTTTTAACTTTTTCTTCCGGAATGGAATTCAGTTTTTTCTCATCAATAACTAATAACCCTTCGAGTCTTAGGGGCTTATCCTCCTCCAGGAGGATCTGAAGATTGAACGGAGACAGCAGATCAAGCGCTTTTAATTCATTACAATAATCAAGGGTATTCTTATACTGCTGATCATAGTTATTAAGAAATTGAATGATGTTATTCAATGTTTCTGTATTTTCACCGTCATCACTGAAAAGTGCTTCACCTTCTTCACCAGCAAACTGACTGGCTTTCTGATCAAAGCAAACGCTGCCTTCATCAGTCAGGGCAAAAGGATAACGCCGGATAAAAGCAGGAATATAGCTGTCACTCCAGCTGCCCGCCTCACCCAGATGCTTATGCCCTGCATCCATCAGCGATAGCAGGGCAAGGGGGAAAAAGTTGCCCTGCTCATCCTTGCTGAAGAGCACAGGCATATCACGGCTGGCTTCAAAAAACTCGATACCTGTCAGTGGTACAGAGTTTACCTCTTCGGTGAAAGAGTAGTCGTCAGATGCCTTGAACTTAAGGGTCTTATGCACTTCCCGGTTGAGAAATGCCGGCTCATTGTAAAACAGTAATGTTGCCATAATCAGGGGCCGCCTCTCTTGTTTTGTCTGGCTATATAGCCACTTCTAAAAATAGTTATAATGACATATTTAAGCTGACCTGAGCTTAAAATTTTTACATAGCACATTAAAGGTATCAACGAATAAAATGTTATATGGTTGTTAAGAGTAAGTGATTGCTGCAGTAGAATGATAACAATGAATAAAAACTACTCATTTCCAAGCTTCATTCCTGGCTTAATAGTCAGCAATAAAAAACATATCCTTGATTTATTTTTTCTCAGGAATTAAACGGAGTCCCCCACCAATGTCCACTGAAACCCTGCAACTCAATGATACGCTCTATCAATATATTTATAACGTTGGTCTGCGTGAGCACCCGGCATTAAAAGAGCTCCGGGAATTGACCAGCCACCACCGCTACCGAATGATGCAAATCTCTGCCGAGCAAGGGCAGCTTATGGCCATGCTGGCAAAATTGGCCAATGCCCGCAGGACCATCGAAATTGGTGTTTTCACCGGTTACAGTGCGCTCTCTGTTGCCCTGGCGCTGCCCGATGATGGGGAGCTGATTGCCTGTGATATCAGCAGTGAGTATACCGACATAGCCAAACCCTTCTGGGAAAAAGCCGGCGTCTCTGAGCGGATCAAACTTCACCTGGCTCCGGCGTCTGAAACCCTGGATCAACTGATCAGGAACGGTGAACTTAATCAGTTTGATATGGCCTTTATTGATGCGGATAAAACGGGGTATGACGTTTATTACGAACAATGCCTGCAGCTTATTCGCCCTGGTGGGCTGATTCTTATCGATAACGTGCTGTGGAGCGGGAGAGTAGCTGATGCAGACGCAAGCGATGAAGACACTGCAGCACTGAAGGCATTAAACCGGAAAATTCACGATGATGATCGTGTTGATATGATGATACTGCCTGTTTCCGATGGGCTTACCATTGCCATCAAGCGCTAAGAAGAATAAACACAGAGAGTTACTCGTTCCCACACCGCAGAGGCTGTCGCAAAAGTCTTTTTAATCTGTCTTTTTCGGCAACCTCTGCGGTGTGGGAACGAGACAATTTTTATTCGGGGTTCTTGTCCATTCTCATTGACTCCTCATAACTTGGAGGCGGTTCATCAAAAGTCTGTGGAGGGTATAACCGATACTCTAAAGAATCATACGCAGGAGGAGCTGGCGGTATTGAAAAATAGCCATTTCCCTCAGGATCAGCAGGAGAAGTTGATGGTGTTGGGGAATAGCCACAAGCTCCCTGAGGCTCAGCAGGATCATCATGTGGCGGTGCAGGCATATCATCACAAACTTTTTCTTCAGGCTGCTGTATGTTAAGACCGCCTTCTTTCTTTAAAAAATCAACAATCACCGTTTTATTAAGTGCCTCTGCCCGGACCAGAGGGGTGTATTTGCCATGGCCATTTACAGGCTCCCCCTTGTCTAAAAGAAGCTGGATCATCCTACAGGCTGTCTGCTCATCCATCCATGTTGATTGAACTGCAGCATTGATAAGTGCATCAATACCGCTTTGATGATCAGGTTTGTAATAATTTTTTTTCCTATCGTTAAGCTTTGGGTCAGTCAGATATTCCACAATCTCAAATTGTCCATGAGAAACCGCTGACCAGATAAGAGCCTGGAAAGATTTTTTGCAAACTTTTTTTCCTTGGCCAACAAAATAATTGAGAACTTCAAGGAATCCGTGCTTGGATGCCATTTGCATCGCTATAGCAGAGTCTAAACGTAATTTCTTACGTAGTGATTTGATGTCTGATTTCTCTTTGCTTTCAATTGCGTTTTGCAAATAAATTAAACAGTCAAACTCTTTTTTCTCACTCACGGACAATAAGCAATATCTCTTAAGGTTGCTTCTTTGCCTCAAAAGTCTGGCAATGCGTAATTTATTTAACTTCTTTGCCCACTTGAGAGGAGTAATCGCACCACAACAAGCATCAGGATCTTCTCCCCTGCTCAGAAGAAACTTGATCAATCTGCAGGCTGTATCCTCATCCATATTTGATGATCGAACTGCTTCGTGGATAAGTCCCTCATTTTCAATTCCTTCGCCAGGGATGAAGCAAGACTTGTCTTTGTCTTTGAGTCCGAGATCAAACAGATATTTCACGATTTCCAATTGTCCAAAAGAAACGGCTCTCCGGATGTGGGAGGAGGGGCCAATATTATTAATTTCTTCCCCTTTGTTGATAAAATACTTAAGCACATCAAGGTAGCCATGCACGATTGCCATATTCACCCAGCTAGAACTACGACGATATGCTTTCAACAGTTCTTCTATTCTTTTTTGTTGTCTTTCTGGTGGTATACCCCCAAACCGTGTATTCCAATTGATAACTTCATGAATACGTTGCAGCTGCTGAACTTCTCTGGTGCTTTGTCTTAAAATATCTTCATCATGTAAACTGCTGCGTACCCGAATATGAGGAACATGATGATGTTTTTTTTCCTCTGGGTTCATGTCGAGGCTATCTTTACAGACATGTTTACTGACACGTTTACTGACACGTTCACCGGCACGTTCACCGGCACTAAGATTATTGACGGATTCTGTAATTTGTATTTTTCGGTATCCTGCGCTTCTGCATTCATTTCTCTCGGAATCGCCGGGAGGATTTGGGCATTCCCTAAAATCAGTGCAGCAACAAAGGGTGCTAAAAGGTTGACTTGTAGTTTCCATTAAAATTACTTAATACATTATTAATTAAGGGCATCGCTTAAGTAGTTGGGCAAATGGAATCGTATTTTCTGGCTAAGTGGACAGTTACTATGCAAGGCACAACGTAGGGAGCATAGCCTTAGCTATGTGACCGGAGTTGTAACGCCGCAGAGTGACTGTTCACTTAGCCAGAAAATATGATTTCATTTGGTTAACTAACTTAACACACTGTGATAAAAGCTTTCTCCATTGGAGTAAAATTTAAGAATTTAGTTCCCATACTAACAACAACTAATCAATCCAGTAATTTTCGGTATTTTCCAAAAGAACCTTCTAGGGTAGACATTAAGCCCCACCCACCCCGCAAAGGCCTCATCTTGTACCCCGATAGCCAACCCCAAAAAGCCAAGTATTAGCATTACTAACCGAATGGTTAGTGCTTTAAGAAAAAGAAAATCATTCAATATTTTTACAATGAATCAGAAATGGATAGAACTATTTTATCAACTTCCTATCAAATATTTTATATGCCATCCAAATACAAGCAATTAATACAAGGAGTGTCCTATGCTTGACGGAATTTCACACTCAGAAAAAATGAAGCCCCTGACTAAAGAAGTACCAGCGCAGCAAGGGGACAATAAAACTATTGAGCCAACAAGCCATACAAGCCAGGGTCAGTCAGTCCATCACAGAACAGTATCTATTGCTGCAAAACCGGCAAAGCTTGAAGAGTCCGAAAGCCTCAGGTTATCGATGGAACCGTCACCCGGATTAGCGTTTAACAAAATAGAGTCACCATTTAAAGCTGATGATATTACCATTGATGATCCGGAGTTTAAGTGCCCACCCGTCAAATTTAACAAGCTTGCCCTGGCGATTAAAATATTTTGCAAAAGCTTTATGACAATATCTCATTTCAATAATCCAGAGACTGATCGGAGCGCACGGGTACAAACAACACGTAACAGGGTTTTCACTGTGACCTCGATACTGTCAAATATACTAACCGGAACAATAATCCTGGTAGGGCTTAAACATCTTTTGGAAATACTTGAAACTCCAGCTGGTCAGACAGCGGAGGCGTTCGCAGTTGGTTTGACGGTAGTGATCATTGCAGGCTTATCTTTTGGTGTTTTTGGTATTGGCTGGCTGCTCTCCCAGGGAATTTCTCGCTTAGTGACTGCAACCGTGACAGCATCGGTGGATACCCGTGAAAAAATGACCGATATGACAACCTTTACTTCACCGCAAGAGAGGTTTTTAAAAAAATACCAAAGGATGGAGAAGTCGCTTACCACCTTGCGAACCAAGCTTATTGACGCAAAGCTTGTCAAAAAGTTAGACCTTTATAAAACAGAGGAATCAAGGCTTAAGGCCAAAGAGCAGGCCAGGCAGGAGGCTGCCATTTTGAATCCTGACCATAAAGAGAAATGGCATGATTCTCTACAGCGCTATTGCCTGAGAGAGTGGTATGAATGGTATGTGGACGATAGTAAAAAACTGGAGGATGCCATCCGTAAAACCGAAGATTGGCTTGACCGGGCCGCAACACAGAAAGCACTGCTCACTAATGAACAGCGGGAACTGGAGGAACTGTATGATGAGGTTGCTCCACCTATTGACGGGAAGTTGCAGCTGGAATCAGTAAACCCGCATGACTGGGTTCGTGTGTAATTTTCTGTGTGGCCTTAATTCTGCAGCTGACTTACCAGACCAGGGGTTAGCATCTCTAACCGGTCTGTTAGTTTTTTATGAAAAAGAAATCTGTTTAATAGTAACGTTATTTTAACAATGAATCAGATGGAAAAATTTTATTAATTCCGTAGCAAAACTTGCACGTGCCATCTAAATACCAACAACTAATACAAGGATGGTCCTATGAATATCGTAAGCGGTGAATTTTCGACCACAAAACCTGAATTTGATACACCCTTAACTGTGGATATGGCAGGACAGCACCGGGGCGATAAAGCCGTTAAGCCAGAAAGCCTCACAAACTCAGGGAAGCCAGTCCATCACAGGGCCGTATCTTTTCCTGCGGCACCGCCAGAGTTTCAAGAGTCCGAAAACCTCAGGCAATTGATGGAACCTCTGCCCGGGCAAACCACCGCATTTCAGCAAATGCAGTCGTTTAAACCTGATGAAATTACCATTGATAGTCCGGAGTTCAAGCAACCACCCGGAAAAATAAAAAAGCTCGCCCTGGCGATTAAAATCTTTTCTAAAAGCTTTGAGACAATATACAAGGTCAACAATCCGGAGACTGATCGGAGTTCACTGGTAGAAACCATACGAGGCAGAGTTTTCACCGTGACTTCTATATTGTTAAAAGCTTTAAACGCCGTGCAAGCCTCTGCAATCACAGCCGGGTTATTTATTGGTGCTTTTAGTCTTTTTGCAAGTCAGCCAGGGGCAGTGTTCTTCCTTGTTGTCGCTGGATTGATTATTGCAGCCCATACCTTCCTGTTTTATGTCATGGGCTACGCCCTCACCGAGTGCGCCACTCACTTTATTACTGCAGCCGTGTCAGCGTTAGTGGATACCCGTCAAAAATTGGCCGAGATAACCGCCTCTACCTCACCAGAAGAGCGGTTTTTAACAAAATATAAAAGAATGGAGGAGTCTCTTTTCGCATTGCGGACCAAGCTTTATGCGGCAGAACTGGCAGATGTTGATTTTCTCATAGAATATTATGAGAAAAAAGGTATGACAGAGGATTTGAGACTTAGGCAGGAACAGCGCTCCAGGCTTGAGTCTGCCAAAATTGAGGCGGGTATCCCAGTCAAAACGAAATGGTATAAATCTGTGGAGTACTACTTCCTGAGGAAGGGTTACGGGTACACAATCGGGCATCTGGAGGATGCCATCCATAAAACCGAAGATTGGCTTAACAGGGCAGCAAAACAGAAAAATCGGCTCTCCAATGAACCTGTAAAACCACAAGAAATGAATAGTGTGGTTGCTGGCGAAAACCCGGCTCACTGGGTTCGTGTGTGATTCGAAGGTAATGGGCAGCGTGTACTGTTAGAACTGTGGACGTTAACCCTTTGAAAATGGCGTGTGAAGACCGCCGTCTTCTCTGGACAGGGTGGGCATAGCAGCTTTCAGAAGAACCTTAAACATTTCATTCTACAGCTAGGAGCCTGTCGGACTTAAGACTGTCCTACTGCGGTTGCGATAAATTGGTCTAAAAATTCCTGCTTCTTCGTCAAATAGCCCCGCTATTCTCCTCAGAAGCAGAAATTTTTATCCTCAATTTCTCGCAATCCTCGCTACGGGGTCGCCTAGACGGACGCTTAAGTCCGACAGGCTCCCAGCCCACAAGTACCGGCAAGGGGTTAGCGATGCTTACCGGCTGGTTAGTGCTTTATTGAATAAAAAATCATTTAATATTTTCAATTGATGAGAAACAGACGGAAATGTTTTATCAATTCCCTGCCAGAATTTGCAGGCGATCTCTAAATACCAGCAATTAAGACAAGGAGTGTCCCATGATTCACATAACTGGTCCGACTACATTATCGGGATCTGCGACCCCCTCAACTCTAGCAAAAAAAGCGACAGAGCAGCCAAGGGACGATAAAGCTGTCGAGTCCAACAGCCATACAAGGCCAGATCAGTCACTCTCTCACAGGGCAGTCTCTTTAACCGAGCAATCACCGGGACTCAAAGCATCCGAAAAACTCAAGCTGACGACAACTTCGTCACCAAAACAAACAGCCATTGACCAGATGCATTCACCATTGAAGGCTGATATTACCATTAATGATCCGGAGTTCAGGCAACCACCCGGTAAAATAAAAAAGCTTGCCCTGGCGATTAAAATCTTTTCGAAAAGCTTTAAAACAATGTCTGATTTCAATAATCCAGAGACTGATCGGAGTGCCCGGGTGGAAACCATACGTAGCCGGGTTTTCACCGTGTCCACTAAATTGTTGGACATCCTAACCGGGGCAATAATCCTGAAAGGGTTTATAGATTATTTGGGTTCCCATGAGAGTCTTGGATCTTCAGTAAATTTTCTCGGACTGCTTATTATTGATCTTATCGCCACAATCGTAATTTTTGGGGCTTTTGGTATTGGCTGGCTGCTCTCCCAGGGAATTTCTCGCCTGTTGACGTCAACCGTGGCAGCATCGGTGGATACCCGTGAAAAATTAGCCGAAATGACCGCTTTTACGTCACCAGAAGAGAGGTTTTTAAAAAAATATCAACGAATGGAGGAGTCTCTGTGCGTACTGCAAACCAAGCTTATTGATGCAAAGCTGGCCAGAACGTTAAGAAATTGTGACAGAGGAAACGCAGAGATTAAGGCCGAAGAGCGTGCCAGAAAGGAGATTGCAAAGTTGAATCCTGGCGCTAAAAAAGAGACATGGTTTGAATCTAAACAGCGCGAACACCTGAGAGACTGGTATGAGTTTTACGCGTTCAAAATTGAGGAACTGGAGCAAGAAATCAGTAAAACCAAAGATTGGCTTGACCGGGCCGCAAAACAGAAAGCACTGCTCACCAAAGAACAGCGGGAACTGGAGGAACTGTATGATGACGTTGCTCCACCTATTTCCGGGAAGTTGCAGCTGGAACCGTTTAACTTGATTCATGTTTAATTTCCAGCGTGGCCTTAATTCTACAGGTAACTTAACGAGCCGGGGTTAGTATTACTTACCTTCAGGTCAGTGTTTTATGGAAAAGAAAATTATTAAATACGTTCGACATTTTAACAACTAATCAAAATCAGGTGGAAAAGTTCTATTAACTCCGTAGCAAAACCTGCACGTGCCATCTAAATACCAACAATTAACACAAGGATTGTCCAATGAATAACGTAAGCAGTGAATTCTCAACAATAAAACCTGGATTTGATACACCCTTAGCTGTGGATTTGACAGGCCAGGACCGGAACGATACAGCCGTTAAGCCAAAAAGCTCCACAAACTCAGGGAAGCCTATCCATCACAGGGCCGTATCTTTTCCTGCGGCACCTCCAGAGTTTCAAGAGTCCGAAAACCTCAGGCTATTGATGGAACCTTTGCCCGGGCAAACAACTGCATTTCATCAGATGCAGCCGCTTATAGCTGATGAGATTACCATTGATAATCCGGAATTTAAGCGCCCCCCCGGAAAAATAAAAAAGCTGGCCCTGGCGATTAAAATCTTTTCTAAAAGCTTTAAAACAATGTCTTGTTTCAATAATCCAGAGACTGACAGGAGTGCACGGGTAGAAAAAATACGTAACCGGGTTTTCACCGGGACCGCTGCAGTGTTAGACATACTGACCGGAGCAATCATCTTAAAAGGGTTTTTAGGCCTTATGGGTTCTTGTCGTAATTGTGGAGAGTCAGACACTATACTCCTGGATATTTTTCTTGTGGCTATCGCCATCACCGTAATTTTTGGGACTTTTGGTATTAGTTGGCTGCTCTCCCAGGGAATCTCTCGCCTGGTGACTTCAACCGTGGCAGCATCGGTGGATACCCGTGAAAAATTAGCCGAGATGACCGGCTTTACATCACCAAAAGAGAGATTTTTAAACAAATATCAAAGAACGCAGGAGTCTCTCACCGTATTGAAAACCAAGCTTATTGATGCTGAGCTGTCCAGTACTTTAAGACATTGTCAATCCAGTGAAGCAGAGCGTGAAGCCAGAGAGCAGGCCAAACTTGATACTCAAACTTTGAATCCAGGCACTGCCAAGGATAAATGGTATGATTCTTTACAGCGTTATTACCAGAGAGAGTGGTCTGAGTTCCATCAGTTCATTATTGAGGAACTAAAGGAGGAAATCCGTAAAACCGAAGATTGGCTTAACAGGGCAGCAAAACAGAAAGAACGGCTCTGTAATGAACAGGAACTGCAAAAACTGAATGCTGTGGTTGCTGACGAAAACCCGGCTCACCGGGCTCCTATGTAATTCGAAGGTAATGGGCACCGTGTACTGTTAAACCTGTAGACGTCAGCCCTTTAAAAATGGCGTATGAAGACCAATGGCACTGACTTAAGCTTAAAAGCCCCACAAACATGGGGATTGATACAGGTTGAGATATTTGAATTGGAACCACAAAGCACACAAAGAGCACTAAGAAGAGCTTTTCTTTTCCTTTGTGCTCTTTGTGTGCTTTGTGGTTCAAATCGCAGGGGGCCTTAAAGCCTACGTATGGCAAGGCTTTCACTCTTAAGTCAGTGCCATTGGTATGAAGACCCCCTTATTCTCTGGACAGGATGGGCATAGCAGCTTTCAGGAGAACCTTAAACATTTCATTCTACTGGTGGCCCACAAGTAGCAGCCAGCGGTTAGCTATGCTTACCGGCTGGTTAGTGCTTTATAGAGTAAAAAATCGTTAAATATCTTCAATTGATTAGAAACAGACGGAAATGTTTTATTAATTACCTACCTGAATTTGCAGGCAATCTCTAATTACCAGCAATTAAGACAAGGAGTGTCCCATGCTTAACACAACTGGTTCGGCAACATTATCAGGATATGTAACCCCCTCAACTCAAGAAAAAAAAGCGACAGAGCAGCAAGGTGATGATAAAGCTGTCGGGCCCAAAAGCCAGACAAGCTCAGATCTGCCACTCTCTCACAGAGCAGTCTCTATTACTGAGAAATCTACAGAACTCAAATCGTCCGAAAAACTCAAACTAATGACAACTTCGTCACCGAAAAAAACAGCCATTGATCAGGTGCATTCACCATTTAAGGCTGATGATATTACCGTCGATGATCCGGAGTTCAAGCGCCCACCCGGAAAAATAAAAAAGCTGGCCCTGGCGATTAAAATCTTTTCTAAAAGCTTCAAGACAATATACCAGGTCAATAATCCAGAGACTGACCGGAGTTCACTGGTAGAAGCAATACGCAGCAAGGCTTACACCGTGTCCTCTGTGTTGTTACACACTCTAAACTTAGTGCTGGCCTCTGCCGTGACACCTGCGCTTTTTGTTGGTGCTTTAATTCTTTGTGCAAGTTTTCCAAAGGCGGTGGCCGCGGTAGCTTTAGCTGTACCTATCGGTTTATTGATTACAGTCGGAGTTTTTGCTATTGGCTATATGCTCACCCATTCAATCTCTAACTTTATTACTTCAGCTGTGTCAGCGTCGGTGGATACCCGAGAAAAATTGGCCGAGATAACCGCTTTTACTTCACCAGAAGAGCGGTTTTTATCAAAATATCAAAGAATGGAGGAGTCTCTGCGCGAATTGCGGACCCAGCTTTATGCGGCTGAATCCGCAAAGATCAATGACTACATAAAGTTTTATAAAGAAAATGGTGAAACAGAGAATTTGAGGCTCAAGAACGAAGAGCTCGCCAGGCTTGAGAAGGCCAGAGATGCGGCGGGTATTCCGGCCCCTGACAAAGAGGACTTGTATGACTCTGTGCAACGCTACTGCCTGGAAGATTACGGGTGCGATATCGAGAGACTGAAAGATGCCATCCATAAAACCGAAGATTGGCTTAACAGGGCAGCAAAACAGAAAGCACTGCTCACTAAAGAACAGCAGGAACTGGAGGAACTGTATGATGACGTTGCTCCACCTATTGTCGGGAAGTTGGAGCTGGAACCGCTTGACTTGATTCTTGTTTGATTCCCGGTTAAGTCATGGACGAGCAGCTTCATTCCAGCTTTAAACTTCTGGGAACACATACTTTTCCCTGCCCAAAACGAGAAACCCCGGCCTAAGCCGGGGTTCCTATGGGGTTTGGGAATACATTTTCGTTAGAAAATGTATTACTCCATGATTTTGGCAACAACGCCAGCACCAACAGTACGGCCACCTTCACGGATCGCGAAGCGCAGACCTTCTTCCATCGCTACCGGGTTGATCAGGGTAGCAACGAAGTTGATGTTGTCACCAGGCATGACCATTTCAACGCCTTCGTTCAGTTCTACAGCACCGGTTACGTCAGTAGTACGGAAGTAGAACTGTGGACGGTAGCCCTTGAAGAAGGGAGTGTGACGACCACCTTCTTCTTTGGACAGGATGTACACTTCAGCTTCGAACTTGGTGTGCGGAGTAACAGTGCCTGGCTTGATCAGACACTGACCACGCTCAACGTCTTCACGCTTGGTACCACGCAGCAGGGCACCGATGTTCTCGCCTGCACGACCTTCGTCCAGCAGCTTACGGAACATTTCAACACCAGTAACGGTAGTCTTGGTAGTCTCTTTGATACCAATGATTTCTACTTCATTACCAACGTTGATGATACCACGCTCAACACGGCCAGTTACTACAGTACCACGACCAGCGATGGAGAATACGTCTTCGATAGGCATCAGGAATGGCTGATCGATCGCACGCTCTGGCTCTGGGATGTACTCGTCCAGAGTTTCAACCAGCTTACGTACAGCAGAAGTACCCATTTCGTTGGTGTCGTCGCCGTTCAGGGCCATCAGGGCAGAACCGATGATGATTGGCGTGTCGTCGCCCGGGAAGTCGTAGGTGTCCAGAAGTTCACGAACTTCCATCTCGACCAGTTCCAGCAGCTCTTCGTCGTCAACCATGTCGGCTTTGTTCAGGAATACCACGATGTATGGTACACCTACCTGACGAGACAGCAGGATGTGCTCACGAGTCTGTGGCATGGGGCCATCAGCAGCAGAACATACCAGGATCGCGCCGTCCATCTGGGCAGCACCGGTGATCATGTTCTTAACGTAGTCAGCGTGTCCTGGGCAGTCTACGTGGGCGTAGTGACGGTTTGGAGAGTCGTACTCTACGTGTGCAGTAGAGATGGTGATACCACGCTCACGCTCTTCTGGAGCGTTGTCGATCTGGTCAAATGCACGCATGGTGCCGCCCCAGGTCTCAGCACATACGCGAGTCAGTGCTGCAGTCAGGGTGGTTTTACCGTGGTCAACGTGACCGATGGTGCCGACGTTTACGTGCGGCTTCGAGCGTTCAAATTTTTCCTTAGCCATGTCTCTTAACCTTTAGCTATAGATAGTTCGAGGGTAGCAATATCAAGCAGGGCATTCTAACAGCCATTGTCACCGGAAAGAATTTCTCATGTTAAAAAAACATAAAAAAAAACGGTTATTCCCGGGAAGCCGACTGTCAGAACCCCTTAGTTAATATCAACCCTGGTTTTTGATGACCGCTTCAGCAATGCTGGCGGGCGCTTCGGCATACTCATGGAATTCCATGGAGTATGTAGCACGCCCCTGAGTTGCTGAACGCAGATCGGTAGCGTAGCCGAACATTTCACCCAGCGGCACCTGAGCATTAATCACCTTGCCAGAAGGTGTATCTTCCATCCCCTGAACAATACCGCGACGACGGTTCAGGTCGCCCATAACGTCGCCCATGTAGTCTTCCGGTGTTACCACCTCGACCTTCATCATAGGCTCCATCAGGACAGGCTTGGCCTGAGGCGCGTATTTCTTCAGAGCCTGCGAAGCAGCGATTTTAAACGCCATTTCGTTAGAGTCAACATCGTGGAAGGAACCATCGTACAGACGAGCTTTCAGACCCAGCAGCGGATAGCCGGCGATAACGCCGTTCTTCATCTGTTCTTCGATACCTTTCTGGATAGCCGGGATGTATTCCTTCGGAATCACACCACCCACGATTTCGTTGATGAACTCCAGACCTTCTTCACCGTCGGAAGCAGGCGAGAATTCAACAACAACGTGACCGTACTGACCGCGACCACCAGACTGCTTGGCAAATTTGTGGTTAGCGTCAACAGAGCCTTTCAGCTTCTCACGGTAGGCAACCTGTGGCTTACCAATGTTCGCTTCTACCTTGAACTCGCGACGCATACGGTCAACGATGATGTCCAGGTGCAGCTCACCCATACCGGAGATGATGGTCTGGCCACTCTCTTCGTCAGTGTGTACGCGGAAAGATGGATCTTCCTGGGCCAGTTTGCCCAGAGCGATACCCATTTTTTCCTGGTCAGCCTTGGTCTTTGGCTCAACCGCAACAGAGATTACCGGCTCAGGGAACTCCATGCGCTCCAGAGTGATCACGCTGTCCATCGCACACAGGGTGTCACCGGTGGTGACATCTTTCATGCCGATCAGCGCGACGATGTCACCAGCGACACACTCTTTCAGCTCTTCACGATTGTTAGCGTGCATCTGAACCATTCGGCCAACACGCTCTTTCTTGCTCTTGACCGGGTTATAAACCGAATCACCGGAGCTCAGAACACCCGAGTAGTTACGGATAAAGGTCAGAGTACCCACGAATGGGTCAGTGGCAATCTTGAACGCCAGGGCAGCAAAAGGAGCGCTGTCGTCAGCTTCACGCGTGGCAACCGTGCCTTCTGCGTCGTCCAGGATACCTTCGATCGCCTTCACTTCTTTTGGCGAAGGCATCAGCTCGATAACGGCATCCAGAACAGCCTGTACACCCTTGTTCTTGAAGGCAGAGCCGCCGAACACAGGGATGATTTCGTTCGCCAGAGTACGGGCACGGATACCGGCCTTGATCTCTTCTTCTGACAGATCACCCTCTTCGAGGTATTTTTCCATCAGTTCTTCAGTGGCTTCAGCGGCAGCTTCGACCATGTACTCACGCATTTCTGCGCACAGCGCTTCCATGTCGGCAGGAATGTCTTCGTAAGTGAAGCTCATGCCCTGGTCTTCTTCGTTCCAGATGATGGACTTCATCTTCACGAGGTCAACCACACCCTTGAACTCATCTTCGGCGCCGATGGTCATCTGCATGGGGACAGCGTTGGCATTCAGACGGTCACGCAGCTGGCTGATCACCATTTCGAAATCAGCACCGGTACGGTCCATCTTGTTGACGAAGACCATACGGGGTACTTCGTACTTGTCAGCCTGACGCCATACGGTTTCAGTCTGAGGCTGAACACCGGAAGAACCACACAGTACAACGACAGCACCGTCGAGTACACGCAGGGAACGCTCTACCTCGATGGTAAAGTCAACGTGTCCTGGAGTGTCAATGATGTTGATACGATGCTCATCAAACTGAGCATCCATACCACGCCAGAAACAGGTAGTAGCAGCAGAGGTAATGGTGATACCACGCTCCTGTTCCTGCTCCATCCAGTCCATGGTGGCAGCACCATCATGAACTTCACCAATTTTATGGCTCAGACCGGTGTAAAACAGAACACGTTCTGTGGTCGTTGTCTTACCCGCGTCAACATGGGCACAGATACCAATGTTGCGATAGCGGTTGATCGGGGTTTTACGGGCCACGACTCAATCCTCTGATACTTAGAAACGGTAGTGGGAGAATGCCTTGTTGGCTTCAGCCATACGATGCACGTCTTCACGCTTCTTAACGGCAGCACCCTTGCTTTCGGCAGCGTCCAGCAGCTCTCCAGCCAGGCGGAGTTTCATGGACTTTTCACCACGCTTGCGCGCAGCGTCTACCAGCCAGCGCATAGCCAGGGCAGTACGACGGGCAGGGCGAACTTCAACGGGTACCTGGTAAGTGGCACCACCAACACGGCGAGACTTAACCTCTACCATAGGAGCGATGGTTTCCAGAGCTTTTTCGAACAGCTCCAGAGGCTCCTTATTGGTACGCTCCAGAACGATGTCCAGGGCACCATATACGATCTTTTCAGCGACAGATTTCTTACCGCTGACCATCACGTGGTTGATGAATTTAGTGAGTGTTTTGTTGCCAAACTTAGGATCTGGCAGCACGTCGCGCTTAGCGACTACGCGTCTTCTTGGCATTGATAAGCCCTCTACGTCGGTCTTCAGGTAATCCAGGATCAATCAATGACTTTTTCGATACAAAAAAGCAGTGACCTGGCCTTACTCTCATCAACCTGATTATTAAATAAATTCTTACCCGGCTTGACACTAGTTTCTTGCAACTAGTTTCTAGCCCTTAGGTCTCTTGGTACCGTACTTGGAACGGCCCTTCTTACGGTCGTTAACACCCTGGGTATCCAGGCTACCGCGAACGGTGTGGTAACGAACACCTGGCAAGTCTTTTACACGACCGCCACGAATCAGAACAACACTGTGCTCTTGCAGGTTGTGACCTTCACCACCGATGTAGGAAGTCACTTCAAAGCCGTTGGTCAAACGCACACGACATACTTTACGCAGCGCAGAGTTAGGCTTTTTAGGGGTAGTAGTATAAACACGGGTACAAACCCCGCGACGCTGAGGACAGGCCTGCAGCGCAGGCACGTCCGTCTTTCTAACCTTACGCTTCCGGGGCTTGCGCACCAGCTGGTTAATTGTTGCCATTCAGCAAACTCCAATCTCTATTCGAGAACCGTTTCTAAGTGTTGAGCCTGAACCGTCAGAGGAAAGAGCAGTCCAAACTCCTGCTTTAAACAGCAAAAGCCGGCAGAAACCGGCTTATACGACCCGGTCCACGACTAACTCACAAGAAGCGAACCACGGGCAAAATAAAGCGCAGAAATTTTACGGATCGACAAAAGCAACGTCAAGTAGGGGATTCAGCCATATATAGCGAGAAATATCCCATAGTCTGGCACAGAAGCGTGTTTAACAGGGGATTCTTACTGTGTTAAGGGGGGCTCTTAGGTTGGACATTAAGCTTATCCCTCCATTTTCATTGGGGTTTCGGATGGGACCACGAAGGACACGAAGAGCACAAAGAAGAGCTATTCTTTTCCTTCGTGCTCTTCGTGTCCTTCGTGGTTCCATCTTTAACAGGAGTAGGCGCTTAATGTCTACCCTAAGAAGGAGGGCTAACCAAAGGCCGGGAGAATAATTTACGGGCAAAAAGTTAACATAAGAAAGCCAGAAAAAACAGATAACCCAATGATTTATATATTCTTTAATAAATCCCCCCTTATCCGGCAACCACTTCCCCGAGCAAGTGATAAGCGCTGCCAGAGTATTACCAGATATGCTAAAGTCGTCACCCCACACACCTTCAAAGTTTAAAACTCAATGAAACGCGAACTGGCAATCGAATTTTCACGGGTCACCGAAGCTGCCGCCCTGGCAGGGTATAAATGGCTGGGACGAGGTGATAAAAATGCCGCTGACGGTGCTGCCGTCGAAGCCATGCGCACCATGCTGAATAAAGTCGATATGCACGGTGAGATTGTGATCGGTGAAGGAGAAATCGACGAAGCACCCATGCTGTATATTGGTGAAAAAGTCGGCACCGGCAATGGCGAAAGCATTGATATTGCTGTCGACCCGATTGAAGGCACCCGCATGACGGCCATGGGCCAGAATAACGCCATCGCCGTTCTGGCCGCCGGTGAAAAAGGCTCCTTTTTGAAAGCGCCGGACATGTATATGGAGAAGCTGGTCTGTGGACCAGGTGCCAATGGCGTGATCGACCTGAATCTGGGACTGCGTGAGAATATCCGGAATGTCGCCCGCGCCCTGCACAAGCCCATCGAGAGTCTGGTGGTCATCACCCTAGCCAAACCACGCCATGATGCCGCCATTGCCATGATGCAGAGCATGGGTGTTCGCGTCTTTGCCATTCCCGACGGGGATGTTGCTGCTTCCATTCTTACCTGCATGCCCGACAGCGAAGTTGACCTGATGTACTGCGTGGGCGGAGCACCGGAAGGCGTGGTTTCAGCAGCCGTTATCCGGGCACTGGGTGGTGATATGCACGGCCGTCTGGTAACCCGTGACAAAGCCAAGGGGGAAACGCCGGAAAATATTGAAGCAGGCCGACAGGAAGCGGAACGCTGCCGGGAAATGAGGGTCGAGCCGGGTAAAGTACTGCGCCTGGATGATATGGCCAGTTCCGATAACGTCGTCTTTTCAGCCACCGGCATTACTAAGGGAGACTTGCTCCAGGGCATTATGCGCACCGGCAATATCGCCACTACCGAAACCCTGGTGGTTCGCGGTAAATCCCGAACCATCCGCCGCATCCAGTCCACTCACTATCTGGATCGCAAGGATGATGATATTAAGAACATCATTCTTTAACCCACAAGCCAGGTCTGAATAAGCCGGTGGTGAATGTTAAACAGCACTTTGCGAACATTATCTATGAATGCACTATACATTGATCTTTGGGCAGACCAAGCAAATCACAAGGGGAGTCGCAATTCGGGTTACTCATAACACCAAAATCCCTAAACTCTTTCAAACAGGCAGCACTAAAAGCAGACTCTTGTAGGCTAGCCCAATGGCCGTAGGCCATAGTGGCCACATTCACTACCAGCATAAGCTTTGTGCGCTTTGATGGGCTCCAGCCCTCCAGAGAGCATTGCGCCACGCTCAGGATGGTACCTAAAGTCCCGGTAATGATCGTCACTGAATGACTCATCCATTTTGGCTGAGAGAAGCCGAAAAGCGAGCTTTCATTGGTGGTCATCGTTTTAAGGCCAAACATAGCAAGATGTGCGGCTGCATCGCCAATATTCATAGATAATAATTCCGTTTTGCTTAAAAAAATTGTTCGATAGACTGTTGTCAGACACTTGGAACTAATGAAAAGTTTCAGATGATTCGTGCTCTTGCCACACCGCAAAGCACCTCAAAACCTTCACCATGTTGAGTACTGAAATATGAGCTGTTACAGAATTAACGAATTGATTGAACTCCTCTCCACACAGTGGCAAAAACAGGGTCACCTGAACCTGGTACAGATTATTGAAGCCCTGGCCACAGAAGCTGGCCACAAAGGGCCCCTTAACGAAGTAACGGATGACCTGCTGATCTATCATCTGAAAATGAAAGGCGAGGCTCCGGATGCGATGATTCCGGGCCTCGCCAAAGATGTTGAGGTCGATTTTAAGGAAGCACTGCTCAAGGCTCGCGGCTGTAAATGACCGAGGAAATGCTTCCTTCCCGCGCCGACTATTGAGAGGTCAGTGCTGCACACCTGAAGACAGAGTCTTCAGAACAGCCTTGAGGGTATTATCATTAGCTTTCAAAGAGCCGCCCAGGTAAGCAAATTCCAGCAGTGACTGGTCAGGTTTCCAGCCGTGGGTAAGGCGGTAGATAACACCCACCACACCGCCACGCTGGGTGCCTCCTACGCAGTGCACATACACCGGAGCAGGATGAGCACTCAATTGTTCAGCTATATGCCGGATTTGGCTTTGGTCAAGGCTGGCATTCTTGTCAAAAGATAAATTGACAACTTTAATGCCCTGACTTTCCAGCCATTCACGTTCTTTATCAGCCGAGGTGATGGCAAAAACGGTTTTTATCCCAAGATTGGCAAGACTGTGGGCACCATCAGCACTCTCCAGCTCACCTCCCCGGTAGAAGTGATCATCATAACGGACCAGCCAGGTTTTCAGGCCATCTCTCTTGCCAAGAACCTCATAACTCTGATGGTTCCATCCATCGGCTTTTGGCGGCAGGACTCCGCGAAAACCGGATTCATAAGCCGTGACCCTGTTCAGTCCCCAGTCACAGGCTTCCTCATGGTCGGAAAGGGCACCAGGTGAAAACATATTGAGTGCCACGAAAAACAGGGAAGGGACCCAGAACCGACAAAGTTTGACAAAGTACATTACACTAACCTCAATCATTACTTGATAGGGTGTGGTTAAAACTAGCACAATGTTGTTTTTTTTCTAATTAGCTGATTTCCTGAAAACCAAATCCTTTCAACATCACCTTCCAACCACAAAGCCATCTCCTTCTTTTCCCGGTCCTGCCGATGCAAACAGTCTGAAAAGGCCTCAGAAAGCGCCATGACCACAGTACTCAACAGAATGACCGGCTCCATTTTAGCGTTGACCATTTCGGCATCAGCCGCAGTGAGCAGGGCACAGCCCTCAGAGTCCTGGTATCAGCAAGTCTGGTGTGAAGGGATGGATGGTAAAGTGGAGCACCGACTGAAAGACGGTCGTCGTATTGACTGCCTTACCGATCAATACGCCATTGAGGTTGAATTTGCCCGAAAGTGGCCGGAGGCAATCGGCCAGTCATTAAACTACAGCATGCTGACCGGGAAAAAAGCGGGGATTGTTCTGATTCTCAAAACGGCAGAGGACCAGTCACACTGGCAGCGGCTGAAGACCGTTATCAAACACTACACACTTCCTATAAAAGCATGGAAACTGGGCCCATGATCAATGGCGCTGAGCCCAGATGAAAAATTCACGATTGCCATCACCCCCGGTAATCGGGCTGTCAAAGTAACCTCTCACCTGTAAACCAAGCTCAATGCAGCAGGCTTTGATAGATTGCTCAACCTCTGGATACAACCGGGAATCCCTGACAATCCCTCCCTTACCCAGACCGCCGGGCCCCACCTCAAACTGGGGTTTAACCAGGCTCAGCAGCTGCCCTCCCGGTTTTAACAGAGGCACCAGCGATGGCAAAATTCTGGTTTGGGAAATAAACGACACATCCATAACCGCAAGATCAAATCCCTGTTGCTGGTCCGTATGGTCAAGGAGTGCAGCAGGCAATGCACGGGCATTCAGCCCTTCAAGACAGACCACCCTGGGATCCTGACGCAGCGACTCGACCAGCTGGCCATGACCCACTTCAACGCCTACGACTCTGGACGCCCCGGCCTTTAAGGCACAATCCGTAAACCCACCGGTAGACTGGCCAACATCAATCACGGTCGCACCGGTCAGGGATATACCTGACACCGCCAGTGCCCCCGCCAGTTTCATTCCGCCCCGGGAGACAAATTGATCGGCTTCATCCTGACAGATATCAATCTCAACCCAGTCAGGGTATTTCTGACCCGCTTTGCCCGGTGTTTCCCAGCCTTCTGATTGCCGGACTTTCACCCTGCCTTCACTGATTAATCGCTGGGCCCGACTTCGGGAGGACACTTTACCCTGATCCACAAGAATAAGATCGAGTCTGCGCATAAATAAACTTTAAATAGAAACGACAACTGATCCGGCATTATACACCAGTCGCAAATCAGTTCAGGTGTTGCAATGGCCATACTCACCGAGAGGATTTAACTGAAACCTGCCAGGGAAATAAGCACAATCACGGATACTGGAAGAATTAACGAAAGCGCGCTTCATTTACGAGCCGTTTTCCACTGATAAAGGGCTAAACTGGCGACTTTATCTATTTTATGCATCACCTCTTGCACCCTGCCTTCATCCGCTATGGTCCACGGAGCAGTTATCCCGTGAAGAATATCAACCTGCACTTTTTGAGACACAGGCCGCCATCTTTTACCCTGGGAGCCCGCGTTGCCTGACTCAAGAAAAGCGTCTGCCAATTGTTCATAATCCGCTCGACGCGTCCGACGTATTTCAGGGCATGGGTTGTGAAAAGTCTCCCCCAGAATCTTATTGACAATTTTACCCATATCTTCTCCAGCTGAACTCACTCCTGATAACTCATGCAGCAAGGTAAGAAAGATGCGAGGTCTTATCACACAGGCGATCTGCAAGGCTTCTTTCAGGCTGACATCATCCGGCAGGCCTTGCGCTATTGCTCCCTTCTTTCTGGATGCCTCTTGATTCAATCGATTAACTGCAGCCATTGTCCTCTCTGCAGTCAAAGCATCCACCCTGGTATTCAAATCTGAAAATTTCATCAGCAGATCATCAAGGACTTTCATTAATGCGACAATGTCTTGTTTTGAGCATCGGCCATCTCCTGATGGCCCGGGCAAAGTGGGCGGAGGATCATTAGACGTCACATTATGATTGCTTTCTTCCCTCATTGAGCCACGACAGTAAATCGTCCCCGCCGCAAACCCACCCCCAAGGTAAAAAATCGCAGGAAGGGAAATCATACCGGTGTAGAGACCAATACCGGCGATCACCCCCACCCCTCCCAATCGTTCACACCAGGTTTTATTCTCCCGGTAAGTGTTTCCAACAACAGGCAACAGCTTTTTGGTCGCAGGAACACAGACATCCCACACCCAGGCTCTTGCTCTCTGTAAACGGCCGCCTTCCCCTGCAGGACCGGGCGGCATCAGATTCCGTGAACCAGCTGTTTTGACAGCTAACGCTTCCACACCTCATATCCCCTGAAAACCCTTAGTCGCTGGATGAGTCCAACCATTATTGGAATGACAGACACAAACCGGGTATTTAGAGTGATAAGAGGAAATGCCAGTTCCCCTGTATAACTACACACACCGTCAAGTAAGCGTAAAATATTCGTTGGCTAACTCAGGAAGCTGATCAGCAATAAAGTCACTAGGAGGCTGTCCGAGAATAGACTGCCCTACTGCGGCGACAGCAAATTGGTCTAAAAATCCGCTTTTGTTCGGCAAATAGCCCCGCTATTCACCTCACAAAACCAAATTTTTATCCTCAATTTTCTGTCGTCCTCGCTACGGGCGCTATTCTCGGTCAGCCTCCTAGCCCCAAAGCACTTATGGTTATTTTTCAACAGACAAAAAAAAGCCACCGGACCGGTGGCTTTTTTGGATGTTAAAGGCAGGCCTGCCTTTAACGGATCAGCAATTAAACTTCACCGAAGTTCAAAGCATCAGACAGTGCCTGCTCAACTTCAGAAGCCGATACCTTGGCCGGAGTCTCAAACTCAACTTCTTCACGCCCT
The DNA here is from genome assembly GCF_017744175.1 of Thalassotalea sp. G20_0. Taxonomy (NCBI): domain Bacteria; kingdom Pseudomonadati; phylum Pseudomonadota; class Gammaproteobacteria; order Alteromonadales; family Colwelliaceae; genus Thalassotalea; species Thalassotalea sp. G20_0. The sequence continues at coordinate 104,920 of NZ_JAGHQV010000011.1, forward strand.
TTACGACGCTCAGCATGGTAAGTCAGACCGGTACCTGCCGGGATCAGACGACCAACGACCACGTTCTCCTTCAGGCCGCGCAGGTAATCGCGCTTGCCGGTTACTGCCGCTTCGGTCAGGACACGGGTGGTCTCCTGGAAGGAAGCCGCAGAGATGAAGGATTCTGTTGCCAGAGATGCCTTGGTAATACCCAGCAGTACGCGCTCAAACTTGGCCGGGAAGCCGTTCTCACGGTTAACACGGTCATTCTCTTCCAGCAGGCGAGTGTACTCCAGCTGGTCACCACGGATAAAGGTCGAGTCACCGGTATCGGTGATTTCTACCTTACGCAGCATCTGACGCAGAATGGTCTCAATGTGCTTGTCGTTAATCTTTACACCCTGCAGACGGTATACGTCCTGGATTTCGTTAACGATGTAGCGAGCCAGTTCACCGACGCCCAACAGACGCAATACGTCGTGTGGGTTGGTCGGGCCGTCGGAGATAACTTCACCGCGGGTTACCTGCTCACCCTCAAACACGTTAAGGTGACGCCATTTCGGAATCAGCTCTTCATAAGGATCAGTACCGTCAGTCGGGGTAATCACCAGACGCTTCTTACCTTTGGTTTCCTTACCGAAGCCGATGGTTCCGGAGATTTCCGCCAGGATCGAGTGCTCTTTTGGCTTACGGGCCTCAAAGAGGTCAGCAACCCTTGGCAGACCACCGGTGATGTCCCGGTTACCAGACGACTGCTGAGGAATACGGGCAAGTACCGCACCCACTTCCACCGTGGCACCATCCACCAGGTTCACCAGGGCGTTCGCTGGCAGGAAGTACTGAGCAGGAACGTCAGTACCTGGCAGCTTCAGTTCGTTACCATTGGCATCTTTCAGCTGAATGGCTGGACGAATATCCTTACCGGCGGACGGACGATCTTTCGGATCCATCACTTCCATATTGGACAGACCGGTCAGTTCATCGGTCTGCGTTTTCACGGTGATGTTTTCATCCATGCCCTGGAATTCAACAATACCGGCGGTTTCCGTGATGATCGGGTGAGTGTGTGGATCCCACTTGGCCACCGTCTGACCCGCTTCTACCAGGTCGCCGTCCTTCACCGAAATCATTGCACCGTAAGGCAGCTTGTAACGCTCACGCTCACGGCCAAATTCGTCAGCAATGGCCAGCTGTCCGGAACGGCTGACCGCTACCAGAGTGCCGTCTTTACGTTCAACCGACTTCAGGTTCAGCAGACGGATAGAACCTTTGTTCTTCACCGTTACGCTGTCTGCCGCTGCGTTTCTGGATGCCGCACCACCGATGTGGAAGGTACGCATGGTCAGCTGTGTACCCGGCTCACCGATGGACTGGGCGGCGATAACACCCACAGCTTCACCTTTGTTCACCAGGTGACCACGACCCAGGTCACGGCCGTAACACTTGGAACAGATACCGTGACGGGTTTCACAGGTAATTGGGGAACGTACGCGCATCTCGTCAACATTCATGGTTTCGAGACGCTTCACCCACATTTCATCAATGAGGGTGCCGGCCGGTACGGCAATTTCACTGTCGCTGCCTGGCTTGAGTACGTCTTCTGCCACCACACGGCCCAGAATACGCTCACCCAATGGCTCTACGATATCCCCGCCTTCAATGTGCGGCGTCATCAGCAGGCCGTCGTTGGTGCCACAGTCGTCTTCAGTGACTACCAGATCCTGGGCAACGTCAACCAGACGACGGGTCAGGTAACCGGAGTTCGCTGTTTTCAGAGCGGTATCCGCCAGACCCTTACGAGCACCGTGGGTGGAGATGAAGTACTGGAGTACGTTAAGACCTTCACGGAAGTTCGCGGTAATCGGCGTTTCGATGATGGAGCCGTCTGGCTTGGCCATCAGACCACGCATACCCGCCAGCTGACGAATCTGTGCCGCACTACCCCGGGCTCCGGAGTCCGCCATCATGTAGACGCTGTTGAAGGATTCCTGCTCTTCTTCCTCGCCCTGCCTGTTGATAACCGTGTCGGACTTCAGGTTATCCATCATCCGCTTGGCCAGCATTTCGTTGGCACGGGACCAGATATCGATAACCTTGTTGTACTTCTCACCGGCGGTTACCAGACCCGAAGCAAACTGGTTTTCGATTTCCTTAACCTCTTCGTTGGCGTCATCAATGATGCGCGCCTTCTCAGGAGGAATAACGAAGTCGTTAACACCGATGGAGGTACCGGAAATCGTTGCATACTGGAAGCCCAGATACATCATCTGGTCAGCGAAGATAACGGTTTCCTTCAGACCCACCCGACGGTAACAGGCATTCAACAGGCCGGAAATCGCCTTCTTCTTCATGGCCTGGTTAACCAGGGCAAAAGGCAGCCCCTGAGGAACGATATCCCAAAGGATCATCCGACCAACGGTGGTATCCGCCAGGAATTTGTTTTCGTGCTCGACCCCTTCACCATCCTTGTATTTCTCATGGACACGCACCTTGATGCGGGCATGCAGATCAACCGCCTTGGTACGGTAGGCACGCATGACTTCGTCGATATCAACGAAGGCCATGCCTTCACCCTTGGCGTTGATGCGCTCACGGGTGATGTAGTAAAGGCCCAGTACCACGTCCTGGGAAGGTACGATGATTGGCTCACCGTTGGCGGGTGCCAGGATGTTGTTGGTGGACATCATCAGGGCACGGGCTTCCAGCTGGGCTTCCAGCGTCAGCGGTACGTGCACCGCCATCTGGTCACCGTCGAAGTCAGCGTTATAGGCGGCACACACTAGTGGGTGCAGCTGAATCGCCTTACCTTCGATCAGCACCGGTTCGAACGCCTGAATACCCAGACGGTGCAGGGTTGGCGCACGGTTCAGCATGACCGGGTGTTCGCGGATGACATCCGCCAGAACGTCCCACACCTCAGGGGTTTCCCGCTCAACCATCTTCTTGGCAGCTTTGATGGTGGTTGCCAGGCCTTTGGCTTCCAGCTTACCGAAGATAAATGGCTTGAACAGTTCCAGCGCCATCTTCTTGGGCAGGCCGCACTGATGCAGACGCAGGGTAGGACCTACGGTAATAACCGAACGACCAGAGTAGTCTACCCGCTTACCCAGCAGGTTCTGACGGAATCGACCCTGCTTACCCTTGATCATGTCGGCCAGGGACTTCAGGGGACGCTTGTTGGAACCGGTGATGGCACGACCACGACGGCCGTTATCCAGCAGCGCATCAACGGACTCCTGCAGCATCCGCTTTTCGTTACGGACAATGATATCCGGCGCGTTCAGGTCCAGCAGACGCTTCAGACGGTTGTTACGGTTGATCACCCGGCGATACAGATCGTTCAGGTCAGACGTGGCAAAACGGCCACCGTCCAGCGGCACCAGAGGGCGCAGATCGGGCGGCAGAACCGGCAGAACGGTCAGGATCATCCACTCAGGGTTGTTGCCTGAGTTATGGAACGCTTCCAGCAGCTTCAGACGCTTGCTCAGCTTCTTCAGCTTGGTTTCAGAGTTGGTCTGTGGAATCTCTTCACGCAGCGTGTTGACTTCGTCTTCGATGTCGATATCCGCCAGCAGACCTTTGATGGCTTCGGCACCCATGCGGGCATCAAAGTCATCACCGAACTCTTCCAGGGCTTCGTAGTATTGCTCATCCGACAGCAGCTGGTTTTTCTCCAGCGTGGTCATGCCCGGATCAACAACAACGTAAGATTCAAAGTACAGCACCCGCTCGATATCACGCAGGGTCATGTCCAGCAACAGACCGATACGGGATGGCAGGGATTTCAGGAACCAGATGTGGGCCACCGGGCTGGCCAGCTCAATATGACCCATGCGCTCACGACGCACCTTGGCCAGGGCCACCTCAACACCACACTTCTCACAAATAACACCACGGTGCTTCAGTCGCTTGTACTTACCACAGAGGCACTCGTAGTCTTTGACCGGGCCAAAAATCTTGGCACAGAACAGACCGTCACGCTCAGGCTTGAACGTACGGTAATTGATGGTTTCCGGCTTTTTCACTTCGCCGTATGACCAGGACCGGATCATGTCCGGTGAAGCCAGCGCAATCCGAATAGCGTCGAATTCGTCCGTCTGGCCCTGTGTCTTGAGCAGATTCAATAAGTCTTTCAAGATCGTATCTCCTCGCGGTGCAAGGCGCCTGCTGTTCTATCAATCAGAAAGCAGACACCCTGGCCACACGTTCGTTATTCGGTTTCCAGTTCGATGTCGATGCCCAGTGAGCGGATTTCCTTCAACAGTACGTTGAAAGATTCCGGCATACCGGCTTCCATTCTGTGGTCGCCATCCACGATGTTTTTGTACATCTTGGTACGGCCAGTGACGTCATCGGACTTCACAGTCAGCATTTCCTGCAGAGTGTAGGCAGCACCGTAGGCTTCCAGCGCCCAGACCTCCATCTCCCCGAAACGCTGGCCACCGAATTGTGCCTTACCACCCAGAGGCTGCTGGGTAACCAGAGAGTAAGAACCAGTAGAACGAGCGTGCATCTTGTCGTCTACCAAGTGGTTCAGCTTGAGCATGTACATGTAACCAACGGTGACCGGACGTTCAAAGGATTCGCCGGTACGACCGTCAAACAGCTTGACCTGGCCACTGTCGTTCATGTCCGCCAGGCGCAGCAGGCGCTTGATCTCGGTCTCTTTGGCACCGTCGAATACCGCCGTTGCCATTGGCACACCACCACGCAGATTGCGGGCCAGCTCCAGTACTTCTTCATCACTGAAGGAGTCAACTTCCACCGGGCTGGAGCCGGGAATACCGTTGTAGACCTCGTTCAGAAACTTGCGCAGTTCAACCATGCTCTGCTGAGCTTCCAGCATGCGGTTGATCTTGACGCCAAGGCCTTTGGCCGCAGCACCCAGGTGAGTCTCAAGCACCTGACCAACGTTCATTCGCGATGGCACACCCAGAGGGTTCAGTACGATATCAACCGGATTACCCTCTTCATCGTGCGGCATGTCTTCTACCGGCATGATGATGGAGATAACACCCTTGTTACCGTGACGACCCGCCATCTTGTCACCGGGCTGGATACGACGCTTGATGGCCAGGTAGACCTTGACAATCTTGAGCACGCCAGGGGCCATATCATCGCCAGTCTGGAGCTTCTTCTTCTTGTCTTCGAAGCGCTCATCCAGCTGGGCACGACGCTCTTTCAGCTGCTCTCTGGACAGATCCAGCATCTCATTGAGCGCCTCGTCTTCCATGGACAGTTTGAACCACTGCTCGTGCTCCAGGCCATCCAGATAGCTGTCGCTGATCCGGTCACCCTTGCCAAGACCCGGTGCGCGAACCACCGGCTGATCACGCAGGGCACCAAGCAGACGGGCGAAGGTGTCTTGCTCAACTACACGGAACTCTTCATTCAGGTCCTTGCGGTACTCATCCAGCTGCGCCTTTTCAATGGAAAGTGCACGGGAGTCTTTCTCTACGCCATCACGGGTAAAGACCTGAACATCAATAACGGTACCTTTGACACTGGTCGGTACACGCAGGGAGGTATCCTTAACATCGGATGCCTTCTCACCGAAGATGGCACGCAGCAGCTTCTCTTCCGGGGTCAGCTGAGTTTCACCTTTTGGCGTCACCTTGCCCACCAGAATGTCACCAGCGCCCACTTCTGCACCTACATAAACGATACCGGCTTCATCCAGCTTGTTCAGGGCAGACTCACCCACGTTGGGAATATCGCCCGTGACCTCTTCGGCACCAAGCTTGGTGTCACGGGCCACACAGGTCAGTTCCTGGATGTGGATGGTGGTAAAGCGATCTTCCTGAACGACACGCTCGGAAATGAGGATGGAGTCCTCGAAGTTGTAACCGTTCCAGGGCATGAACGCGACGCGCATGTTCTGACCCAGCGCCAGTTCACCCATATCAACCGATGGGCCATCCGCCATGATGTCGCCACGGGCAATCTGATCGCCAGCCTTAACCAGAGAGCGCTGGTTAATACAGGTGTTCTGGTTAGAACGGGTGTACTTGGTCAGGTTGTAGATATCAACACCGGCCTCACCTGGCTGCACTTCATCATCGTTCACACGCACCACAATACGGGCAGCATCAACGGTATCAATCACACCGCCACGACGGGCAACCACACAGACACCGGAGTCGGAAGCAACGTTACGCTCCATACCGGTACCCACCAGAGGCTTCTCTGCTCTCAGGGTAGGTACGGCCTGACGCTGCATGTTCGATCCCATCAAGGCACGGTTAGCGTCGTCGTGCTCAAGGAATGGAATCAGGGAGGCCGCAACGGATACCATCTGCTTGGTAGACACGTCCATGTACTGGACTTTGTCCGGGCTCATCAGGGTGGCTTCACCACGGTAACGCACAACGACCAGTTCATCGGTCAGCTGTTTGTTCTCATCCATGGCAGCAGATGCCTGGGCGATAACGTATTCACCTTCTTCAATGGCGGACAGGTAATCAACGTCGTCAGTCACCTTGCCATCAACAACACGACGGTATGGTGCTTCCAGGAAGCCATAGTCGTTGGTACGGGCATAGGTTGCCAGCGAGTTAATCAGACCGATGTTGGGACCTTCAGGGGTCTCGATGGGGCAGACACGACCATAGTGCGTCGCGTGTACGTCACGAACCTCAAAACCGGCACGCTCACGGGTCAGACCACCCGGACCCAACGCGGATACACGACGCTTATGAGTAATCTCGGAGAGCGGGTTGTTCTGGTCCATAAACTGGGACAGCTGGCTGGAACCGAAGAACTCCTTGATCGCCGCCGCTACCGGTTTGGCATTGATCAGATCCTGAGGCATCAGGCCTTCGGATTCCGCCAGGCTCAGACGTTCCTTAACGGCACGCTCAACACGTACCAGACCGACACGGAACTGGTTCTCAGCCATTTCACCAACGGAACGTACACGACGGTTACCCAGGTGATCGATATCGTCACAGACACCTTTACCATTGCGGATATCAACGAGGATGCGCAGGACATCAATAATGTCGGAGTTATCCAGAACACCGGAACCGGTATCTTCATCACGTCCCAGACGACGGTTGAACTTCATTCGACCGACGGCAGACAGATCATAACGCTCGGTGGAGAAGAACAGGTTCTGGAACAGGGCTTCAGCCGCATCCTGCGTTGGTGGTTCACCAGGGCGCATCATGCGGTAGATTTCAACGAGCGCTTCCAGACGGTTGGTGGTGGTATCTGCACGCAGGGTGTCAGACATGAACGGACCACACTCCAGCTCATTGATGTACAGCGTTTCTACGGTTTTGATACCGGCAGACAGCAGTTTTTCATAAACGTCAGGGGTGATCTCAGTGTTGCACTCAACAATGATTTCACCGGTCGTTTTGTGAATAACAGTCTTCGCCAGAACACGGCCATAGATGTAATCAACCGGCGCTTCCAGGTTCTTGATGTTGGCTTTCTGCAGGTCACGGAGGTGTCGGGCAGTGACACGACGGCCTTGCTCTACGACCACATTGCCGTCGTTATCGTAAATATCAAAGCTGGCAGCCTCGCCTCTCAGACGATCGGCAACAAACTCGGTGCTGACATTTTCAGCGCCAATGTTGAATTCAACAAAATCAAAGAAATTATCAAGAATTTCTTCATTGGAAAGCCCAATGGCTCTCAGCAGAATGGTGGCAGGCAGCTTACGACGACGGTCGATACGGACATACAGCAGATCCTTTGGATCAAACTCAAAGTCCAGCCATGAACCACGGTAAGGAATAACACGGGCAGAATACAGCAGCTTACCGGAGGAGTGCGTCTTACCCCGGTCATTATCAAAGAATACGCCCGGAGAGCGATGCAGCTGGGATACGATAACACGCTCTGTACCATTGATAACAAAGGTACCGTTATCGGTCATGAGCGGAATTTCGCCCATGTACACTTCCTGCTCTTTGATATCCTTGATTGCCTTGTTAGCGGAGTCTTTATCGTAGATAATCAGGCGCACCTTGACACGCAGAGGTACTGCGTAAGTGACACCCCTGAGCTGGCATTCCTTGACATCAAACGCAGGAGCACCCAGTCTGTAGCTAACATATTCAAGGGCGGCATTGCCGGAATAGCTTACGATTGGAAAGACGGATTTGAAGGCTGCGTGCAGCCCGATATCTTCTCTGGCTGCCGGTTCTTTATCTGACTGCAACAGCTTGTGATATGAATCAAGCTGAATCGCCAGCAGATACGGCACATTCATGACACTCGGCAGCTTGCCGAAGTCCTTGCGGATGCGTTTTTTCTCTGTATACGAGTATGCCATCAGCGTTCCCCAGCTTGGTTACCTGTTTTTGACTTCAGGCGGCGTCGCCTGGCCATAGTAGGTTAGTTCGAGAGCGGGTGGCTCCCTGTCAAAACCAATAAATTTTCAACTTTTATGGTCATTTACTGACCTGTATCACAGACACCCTTAAGGTGTTGCAGATACTCTTAATGCCGTTACAGACACTTGCGCATCGTTGTAGACACTTCATGTCGTGATAGACATCAACCGTTGTATGAGCTTTAGCGCCTGAACAGAAAGCAATCTAATACTATTGTTCAGATTTACTACCCTGCTTTCACGGCAATACCGCTTACATCGCACAAGGCAACGGAAGCGGTATTCGAATCTGCCCAATGGATTTATTGGACAGCCTATATATGTCAGGCTGGGCAAAACGGTCAGCGCATGAATTCTCTACAGCAATCTACCATCATCTCACAGCTTGATCTGAAGTGGTACTATAATTACCGGAAAACCCCTGTATTTAAACGTTTTACACCATCACAAAAAGCCTTCTCCAGATTGACCAGTTTCTGCGACGACTTTTCCAGGTCCATATCTCTGCCACAACGATCTGCCAAAACAGCAATACCCCAATCAACATCACGAAGAACCCCGTCCAGCCAAAAAGACTGAAAAGAATGGGAAGTTTCATGATATAGAACAGGATCTACGTGCAAATACAGTTACTCAGACGATATAGCTCATACAACGGAAAAAAGGCCGGCACCCTCGCAGGCACCAGCCACCTGAATCTATTATGCAACAGACCCGGGATTATGCAATGCTTTTGTAGAAAATTACTTGATTTCTACTTTAGCACCAGCTTCTTCCAGCTGCTTCTTCAGCTCTTCAGCTTCTTCTTTAGAAGCGCCTTCTTTCAGAGGAGCTGGAGCGCCGTCTACAACAGCCTTGGCTTCTTTCAGACCCAGGCCAGTAGCAGCACGTACTACCTTGATGACGTTAACTTTCTTCTCGCCAGCGTCAGCCAGGATTACGTCGAACTCAGTTTTTTCTTCAGCAGCGGCAGCAGCTTCAGCAGGAGCAGCAGCAACAGCAACGGCAGCAGCAGCAGAAACGCCGAACTTTTCTTCCATAGCGGAAACCAGTTCAACAACGTCCATTACAGACATTTCAGCGATTGCATTCAGGATATCTTCTTTGGACAGAGCCATCTCTATATCTCCAAAAATCTTGGTTGGGGCAAACAAACAGCCAGCCCCGGAATTTGTTTAAGCAAAAAAGCAAGAAAACCAATCCAACAAGGATTAAGCGGCTTTCTTCTTCTCGTCGGCAACAGCTGCCACAACACGGGTAATGCTTGCAGGAATCTCGTTCAGAGTTCTTGCCAGCTTGGTTACCGGTGCGATCATTACGCTCATCAGCATTGCGCGAGCCTGATCCAGAGTAGGCATCTTGGCCAGAACATCGATCTGTTCCGCACCCAGCAACTGTCCGGAAATAGACAGGGCTTTGATGTCCAGCTCTTTGTTCTCTTTGGCAAAATCCTTCATCAGACGCGCAGCGGCACCCGGATCTTCCATAGAGAAAGCAAGCACAGTAGGGCCTACCAGAACTTCCTGCAGGCACTGAAGCTCAGTACCTTCTACAGCGCGCTTGGCCAGGGTGTTACGCACTACCTTCAGATAGACGCCACCTTCACGAGCCTGCTTACGCAGAGCAGTCATTTGACTAACAGTAAGACCACGGTAGTCCGCGATTACAGCCGACAGAGCGCTTTGTGCAGCCTCGCTGACTTCGGCCACAATAGCCTTCTTGTCTTCGAGTCCTAACGCCATGGGCTTTACTCCAAATTTATGAAGTTTCACTTATGATTTATCTGTGATAAATCATTAAGCGCTTACAATACGGTGATGGGTGTATATCGTTTTGGATAAAACGCATACTCACCGTCTACGCAGGACATTAAGCCCTCCGCCTATAACCCTTTCCGGAGAAAGGCCCCTGAATAAACAGGCACGGCGTTGGACACCTGCGATCTTTGACGACCCCCGCTATGACAGCAGGGACCCCAAAGAGGGTTGCGACTGGCTTGCACCAGCCAGAAATCTGATAATCCAGATTTCAGTAATTCTTTCTATCGCTTACGCTGACAGGCTTAGGCAGAAAGAGAAGACATGTCGATAGTCAGACCCGGCCCCATAGTAGAGGACAGGGTAACTTTCTTCATGTAAACGCCTTTGCTGGAAGAAGGCTTCAGTTTCTTCAGATCAACCAGCAGAGCTTCAACGTTCTGCTTCAGGGCAGCCGCATCAAAGTCGATCTTACCAACGCCAGCGTGAATGATACCGTTCTTGTCAGTACGGAAACGAACCTGACCAGCCTTGGCGTTCTTAACCGCTTCAGCAACGTTAGGCGTTACAGTACCAACCTTGGGGTTAGGCATCAGGCCGCGTGGACCCAGAATCTGACCCAGCTGGCCAACAACGCGCATCGCATCAGGAGAAGCGATCACTACGTCGAAGTCCATCTGACCCGCTTTAACCTGCTCAGCCAGGTCTTCCATACCAACCACTTCAGCACCCGCTTCTTTAGCGGCTTCAGCGTTAGCACCCTGGGTGAACACAGCGACGCGAACGTCTTTACCGGTACCGTTAGGCAGCACGGTAGAACCACGAACCACCTGGTCAGATTTACGAGGATCCACACCCAGGTTGACAGAAACTTCGATGGTTTCCTTGAACTTGACGCTGGAGATCTCTTTCAGCAGACCGGCAGCTTCTTCAAAGCCGTAAGACTTGGTAGAATCGATCTTTTCAGCAATCAGCCTGGCACGCTTTGACATCTTAGCCATTACTCAACACCCTCCACGATCAGACCCATGGAACGAGCTGAACCAGCAATGGTACGCACCGCTGCGTCTTCGTCAGCAGCCGTCAGATCAGGCTCTTTGATCTTGGCAACTTCAAGCAGTTGCTCGCGAGTCACAGTACCGACTTTCTCGGTATTTGGACGGCCAGAACCCTTCTTCAGCTTCAGAGTCTTCATCAGCAAAACAGAAGCAGGTGGAGTCTTGGTTTCGAAAGTGAAACTGCGATCGCTGTATACAGTAATAACAACAGGAATCGGCATGCCAGCATCCATTTTCTGGGTGCTTGCGTTGAACGCCTTACAGAATTCCATGATGTTGACACCGTGCTGACCCAGGGCAGGACCAACAGGTGGGGATGGATTCGCCTGTCCAGCAGGCACTTGAAGCTTAATATAAGCTTGTACTTTCTTGGCCATTTTAACCTCTACATGGGTCACTGCCTCATTCGACGCTTTTTTTCAGACCCTCTTACAAGGAATCCCGAAAAAGCATCAATTTCCACGGCTACCCGTCTTCAAAGCGCGGTAGTTTACAGAAATCATCCCGAAAGCACCAGCGCAAAAACACGTAAGATAATTGCAATTCACACAATTATCGTTTTTCAGGCCAAATAATAAGGGAGAATGCAAGCACAACCCCAAAAAACACAAAACCCCGTTACCAGAACTGGCAAACGGGGTTATGAGATCAATTCGACCAGCTTACACTTTTTCAACCTGACCAAACTCAAGCTCTACCGGCGTTGAGCGGCCAAAGATCATTACTGCCACCTGGAGACGACTCTTCTCGTAGTTAACGCCTTCCACCACACCATTAAAGTCGGCAAAAGGACCTTCAATAACACGAACCATCTCACCCGGCTCAAACAGAGTCTTAGGCCTTGGAGCCTCAGCACCTTCGTGCACACGACGAAGAATCGCATCCGCTTCTTTTTCAGTGATCGGCGCAGGCTTGTCGGCGGTACCACCAATAAAGCCCATAACCCGAGGCGTATCTTTAATCAGATGCCACGAGTCTTCGTTCATTTCCATCTGGACTAACACATAGCCCGGAAAGAATTTTCTTTCGCTCTTGCGCTTCTGGCCGTTTTTAATCTCTACCACTTCCTCGGTAGGCACCAGAATTTCGCCAAAATACTCTTCCATACCAAGACGCTTGATACGCTCATTCAGAGAGCGCAACACCTGCTTCTCGTATCCAGAGTAGGCATGAACCACATACCATCGTTTCGCCATGTCCTGTCCCTATCAAATCAGGCTGCTGATCATCCAGCCTAGCAGAGAATCGAGCCCCCACAAAATAAGGCCCATCACTAACACGACAGCAACCACCACCAGAGTAGTTTGCACCGTCTCCTGACGAGTAGGCCAGACAACCTTGCGAATCTCGGTTTTGGCATCCTTCAGCAACGTCCAGAAGGCACCACCTTTTACCGTCTGCAGAGCAACAATCCCGGCAACCGCCGCGATTACCAGCAGACCGACAACCCTGAGAAGGAGCGACTCAGCAGAGAAGTAATAATTACCGTAAACACCAACAGCGACCAGAACCGCCACAAGGCCCCATTTGAGACCATCCAGACGACCCGAAGTCGCAATTTCAGAATTTCCACTCATCAGCTTGATTTTCTCTATCCAGGCTTTCTTGAAAAGATCTTTAAAAGACCTCTGAGAACAAGCACCCCAGGAGCTTGATCATTGGAAATGGCAGGCCAGGAGGGAATCGAACCCCCAACCCCCGGTTTTGGAGACCGGTGCTCTACCAATTGAACTACTGGCCTAAAACACTATCACTCTGGATTGCAGTGCCGGTGGATTATAATCATCATCAACCGACCTGAAAAGCCTTTCGGCTTATCGAGCACAAAAAATCAGCACTCGAGAAAAGAGACACACATCTCTCAAAAACAAAACATTTCAACAAACACCTGAAAAGGGAAGAAAAGATGAAAACCCTTTTCATTTCAGCATCTTATCATACCAACCAATCTTTTCAAGACCCTTCAACCTCCCCACTCAAACCGCCCGTGGGCACATACAAATCATGAAACCACAAAATAAACGACAAATCGCCAGTGACAAGCTCAAGGGTCTCGAACCGCCGCATATAAAACAGGAATCGAAAGAAAAAAGCAAGAACCGGGGAAAGAAAAGTTGGCAGACATGCCGAATCTGCATAAAGAACGGTTGTCGCCACCGGACGGTGAACGGATTGAAGGGCATACTGACGAGCTTGAATGGGGTCGGGCGCAGTACGAGGATCCTGACTTAATGACCTTGCCGGATGGAACTCCTTACCCGTCCAGACCGTCTAATGAGACGGTACAAACCCAGCTGAAAGGTTCACACATCAACGAACCGTTGACTGAGCATCAGGTTAATCAGCTGAACAATCTGGATTACCCTTACACCGTTGAGAATCCTGGGGATGGTTATGGCACCAGAGCGCAATCGGGACTCCCGACAAAAAGAAAGACTGAAGCGCAAGGCGACACCTCAGCTCATGAAGGAGATCCGCCAACGGCAGAAAGAGATCGAGGCGATGCTGGAGCAGATGCCGAGATTGACGCCAGTGGAAAACAACCGGCGATTGCAGAATCTGCTCAATTATCTGCGCCGGAATACTTCGGACAAACCCACAGAGAACAAGTCCGTGACGGACTCTCCAACGAAGCTTTTGCCAGGCGAAAGGTAAGGGACGTTGCCCGTGCGGGATTCGACATTCTTGATTTGAAAGAGTATTTCAGGACGATGCGTTCTGATGAAGCGCCCTATGAATTATCAGAGGCACTTTCTATTTATGTTCAATTGATGGGCAGCGATTACAGCGAAGAACAGGCGCTCTCTTTTGCTGCGGATTATCTCCAGAATGTTGCCGATGCTTCCCGTAACCTGACCCAACAGGGAGTGGTGGATAACTCACTGGCGGAAGAATCCCGCGCTGGTCAGGTGGATCATGGCCGTGATACCGAATGGATGATATCAATTACACCGGAGAGTATGACCATGGCCTGACGGTGGGTGAGGATGGCGACACCCAACGGGATGATGATTTTAAAGTGCATATCAGTCAGTTCAGGGAGTATCGAACCAAAACCTGGATCACATATGGTCCGCCCCGCTTTGCAAGGAAAAGCTTTCCATCATGACTAAAGAGTAATACTTCCATTCTCTTAATAAAGAGACCGGCCTTTGGGGTGAGGTCCACAATACCTCTGGCCCCGATGGAATCCCCTCACTCCCGCTTCATCAGGTCTTCGGCCTCTATGGGCCCTGACCCCGGTCAGGTTCAAGGGAGTGCAGGTCTTACCTTATATGCCATCCTTTGAACTTTATCAACGCAACTCGTTGCAGGCTTCTTACACTGATTAACCGCTTTTGCTTTTCTTGTCTAACGACAAACGTTTAATAGTTTGATGCCGATGCTCATGCTAACACCGGGTATGGTAAGCAAAAGTTTGCAAGCTAGTTTTGGTTGGCACAAAGCGCATACTTGGGCGTTGCATGGCTTCACAGATAGCCTCAGCATCGGCAGCGTCATTCTTGTTTGACTTTACCTATGGTTTTACGAACTGGGGAGCGATTATGCGAACGTCATGCCCAAGCTCAATAAACTTACGCCACTAGTAGTGTGAACCTCCACAAGCTTCAATGCCGATAAGCATTGAGGCAGGTTAGCCATAAAGGGCAAGAGTACCTTGCGGTTAAGTTTCTTTTTGAGAGTCACATGTCCTTTGGCAGCAACACCATGCAACTTGAAACTCTTTTTACTCAGATCAATTCCGAGAAAAACAAACTGATCTTTCTGGTTTGCTCCTGATTCTGGATGACTTCACTCTTTCTGGTAAACTTCCTGATAAATACTACCCCACAAAAACAGGTATACAGGGCATGGATACGGTCAGGCTCTTAAACGTGATCACTCAGGGTGAGGACTCCAAGCACCAGTTCAAAGCTAATGTCACACGCTCTGATTCTCTGGCGCAGGAGATGGTGGCTTTCAGCAATTCGTTAGGGGGAATGATCCTTATTGGCGTCAATGATGATGGATCCTTGGCGGGGCTGACACCTGATGATATTGGCAGATTAAACCAACTGGTTTCAAATGCGGCAACGGAGCATATGCGGCCACCTATTGCGCCTGTCACTCAAAATATTTCTCATCCTGAGGGTATGGTTATGGTTGTAACCGTGCCGGAGGGTATCAGCAAGCCCTATATGGACAAGAATCTACATGTATTCGTGAAAAGTGGAGCCGATAAGCGAAAAGTCACCGCACGGGAAGAACTGAAACGTATGTTCCAGTCAGCCGCCCTGGTGCATGCGGATGAGATACCTGTGAGAAATTCGTCCATAGCTGATGTGGACCAAGACTTCTTCAGCTCATTTTTTGAACGTGAGTTTGGTGAATCTGTTGCTGATCAGGGTATTTCCTGCACGCAGCTGATGGAAAACATGAATCTGATGCGAGATGGACAGCTGAACATCAGTGGCGCATTACTGTTCGCGATCAGGCCACAGATTCGCTTGCCCGTTTATATCATCAAGGCAGTCGCCTTCCCGGGAAATGATATTGCTGATGAGCACTATATTGACAGCCGGGATATTAGTGGGAAGTTGTCGGATCTTTTCCGGGAAGCCATGAGTTTCCTCCTGGCTAATATCCGCCACGTTCAAAACGACCAGAGTTTTAATTCTACGGGTGTGCCAGAGATACCGAGGATTGTTTTTGAAGAGCTTATCGCCAATGCTCTGATACACAGGGATTACTTTATCTCAGCTCCTGTGCGCCTGTTGGTTTTTTCAGACCGTATCGAGATAATAAGCCCGGGGGTGCTTCCTAATAACTTAACGGTAGAGAATGTCATGATGGGCAATTCAAATATAAGAAACCCCATTCTGGCCTCTTTTGCCTCGAAGGTGTTGCCCTACCGCGGACTAGGCAGCGGAATTCGCAGGGCTCTGAAAGCACATCCGGATATTGAGTTTATTGATGATCGTGCCGGGAATACTTTTACTGTGATCATTGCCCGTACTTGAAAAACCGGGAAACTGGGCAAAAACCGGAAAGTGAGGTCAAAAAAAACCGAAGTCAAAAACCGGGGTCAGATCTTGATTCTTGCATGAAGTCAAGGAAAACTCTTCCCGACCCAGCAATTAAAAACCAAGGCCTGGTTCAGTTTTTTCTCGGTGAAGGCCGGTTCCGATAACTTCCGGGCATCGTCCATCCAAGGCATTATGAAGCGCATCAGGGCCAAGAGGGTTCAGGTGGTGGTGTATGATCCGGTGCTGGATGAAGCGTAGTTCTTTAACTCACGGGCGATTACCGACCTTAACGAGTTCAAGCAGACCGCCAATGTGATCGTTTCCAACCTTATGGTGGATGAACTGGCGGATGTGCTGGATAAATTCTTTATCTGTTGTCAGTACAGGTATCTGGTGTTTGATGGCCATTATAGTAATCAGAAAGTCGGTATGAGAGTCCTGAACCTCATTTCTACGACAGATGCTGGCTTGAGTCGCCGCGCTGATATAGTCCATTTCAGAAATGGGCAGCAGATCAAAGGCACTGAGTTTGTCACACAAGCGTGTGAATTGAGCCTCATGCTTAATGCCGGTTAACACTTCCTGCAGTATTGGACCAATCATCACGGCCCGGTGCTGACGGATTAATCTCTGCAACAGGATTGCTTCTTCGGGTACGGATTCAACATTACGCCGACGCAGTGCAGCAGACCATACGCAGGTATCTACCAGCACCATTATTTTCTACGGACCTCTTTTGTGGGGGCCTGATCGTCGTGGTAATCAATGGTGCCGAAATCATCCAGCAGTTCCAGCTGCTTGCGAAGGCGAATGAATTCGGCAAGCGCTTCATTAACGGCCGCCTTTTTCAAGGCGTTACCGGTCCATGCTTTACCTGCATTAGTATTCTTGGCCAATGGTCTTTCAAGATAAGAAATGGACCGTCTAACGGCGTTGAAAAGACTATCTATGTGTGCAGCTGCGAGGCGAAGTAATGAAGGCTTGCCACCCTTGATGCCTTAGGTGTAGCAGGGCCCGATATGTATTGCGACCTCCGATGAGGTTGCGTTATATGATGAAACGGATTACTCAGAATGGCTTCGGGATTATCTTCAGAAAGTAATGATTTCAGGTGGTTTATTTTAATCCGATTCCCCTCCTGATAATCAAAAGGTCCGTTAGACCCTGCCAGCGAATATAGTAACTTTGCTCCAGCCAATAAAGTTGTGAATGACGAGGAATGGAAAGTTCTCTGGATCACGTATTATGAGAACAAGTCTCTGCCTAAAAAGGTACCAACAATGTCCTGGCTACTCCAAACCATAGCGAAAGTGGGTGGCTGGTGTGACTCTAAACGAACAGGCGTTCCCGGATGGTTAGTTGTTTGGGAGGGCTGGGCAAAACTGCAAGACCGTCTCCACACCTACCGGATGACAAAGGGTGTAGAGATCTGACTAAGAGACAGCCCGGTAGGGCGGGGATGTTACAAAGAGTATTTAAGTACTAACGCTTCAATTTAAGTGAATTTTTTATACCGGAACTACAGTGACATTCAATTGTCCAAAGATTACCAATTCTGTATTCCCCTGCATGGATGATAAAAAGTTGAAAGCATCTATAGATCAAGTTGTCCGACTGAAAACTGGCGTTCCAGATAGGGTCATCCAGAGTGTTACATTTGGCCTGAAAAATTATTACTACTGTTAGTCGATTTTTTGCTATGACAATGGATATTCAAGTTTATTATGGGGGTCAGCATGCTATTTCCGGACTTACCAAGCTGATTAATGAAAATATTTCCAATGAAAATCAAGCCGTTTATGAAGAGGTCAAGTTAGGGACTAGCCTGTTACTTTTAGGTCTCCTTCCAAATGAGGAGCAATGGCTTAGAACTCTTGATAAGAGGGTTGTATGCATAGTGCCCGGTATAATGTCACTGCTTGGTGCAGGTATAACCGTATATCTATCCCCTGATTGTGATACTTCATATATTACAAAAGGTTTTTTTGATGGCGCAAAGGACGGCTTGATTTATTACTCGGCTTCATCTTGCATCATGAATAAAATAACCACGGTAGCAATCGAAACAATTTTCAAATAAGCACATCGTTAAACAAATTTTTTATTATGGAAAGTGTAACGCTATTCCTTTCTCCAACAGGTGTTCCAGTGAACTTTAAATAATGTAAAGAAAATACAGAATTATCTCCAAAATTAGTAATCAAATGACCACCAGGATAAGAGCACACAGACCAAATTGATTGCCTTGAACCATCAACCCCTGAACTAACCTGTTCATAATTTAGAATATATTTTTCTCCCCTGTCATCTGAAACTATGTACTATTCTTTAGCTGGGGTTGAGGTTGTAGATAAACAAGAATTATGCATTGAATCTCTCCACTAACTCATATAAGTGATCGACCGGTATAGGCAATATCCGTGTCGTAAGGCTATTCAGTTATTGCCAAACGGGTTGAACTATTCCGGTGTTTTTGGGTAGTCAGGGAATAGCTTATTTACCAGGATATCTCTTGACTTAAACATTACGTCTACATAGATTCTGGGTTTGTAACCAGAACTGGAAAAGTCATGAACGCCTACACAATATTGATGCTCTTTCCCAATAATTTCAATTAATTTTTCTTTAATTTTTTCTGCTTTTTCCAGGTTGTTAACCATAATATCGATACCGATATCATCCCATGTGACTTCTTTGATAGGAATATCGTTGAATTTTTCTTGTAAGGCCATTAATAATTGACTCTCTTTTTCTTCTTTCCTCAGTTTGTCAAAAGACTGCGACTGCTCAACATTTGGTGGTAAAAGGTCATTTTTTGGAAGCTCTTTATTGATTTTAATGGGCTGCATAGATGTCTCTGTAATATTTCCAACCAAATTTGGGGCAGTTACAAAAGATTGCGAGGGTGGTGAAGGAATTTTTTTAACTGGGTTTTTATTTTTCTCCGCTGCCAGTTCTTTAAACATTTCCATCAACTTTGGTTTCAACTCATCCAATCCTTTGAAGCACATACCATGAAATTCATCTTTACACCTAATGCAGTATTCGGTAAATATCTTTCTTTTCTTTTTATGAGAAAAACTATTCGAGCTAGCACCTTCAGAAATTTCTGCTTCGCCCGAAGCAACCAGAAAATCACCATTTTTAACCGCTGCTGCAAGCACACGATTGCCTTGATTATCGACAATAAAAACCAGTCCGGGGCTATTAAAATCAAATTCAATAGTATTGCTCTCAGAGCCCATGGACCTGGTGGTTATTGCTGTCGTAGTAGCAACTGAAACACGGGCACCTTCCTCATCTATTTTGGCCACGATTGTTTGTTTTGTGCTGAGAGAGTCAGGTGTCGGTCCGCCTAATTTCTTTAATTTGTCCGGAGTTATTTTTATACCCCGAAAAGAACCAATCTGATCCAACAGATCGCTGTTCGTACTGTTTATTTTCATTACGGGGAGCGTCAGTTTAACTTCTCTGGGCGTGCAGTTAATTGATCTGTCAATCAGATGATCAATGGTCTCTTTAGTAATACTGCCAATGGCATCAGGTGAATCTTGAAGCGGTGCTATCGCCACCAGGTAAAGCTTATTCTCTCCTTGCATGAATGGTTTGGCAATCGCTTCAAATTTTCGGCTACGCTCATCAGAGTAACCTATCTGATCCTTTATACTCATCATTTTGACGTTAATTGTGGACCCGTCTGCACACCTGAATGGACGAGACTTAGTGTTACTTGCATTAAACGCATGAGCCCATTTTGCCTTGAGTGACACGATATTGTTTATGGTGGTGTCAATCGAATCCCGAAGGGGATGATTTGCCAGCAATCCAGGAATTTCACCCCCGGTAACTTGTTCGACGTATTGATCCGTCACATCAGCTATGTTTTTATTGCCATCAGAGGTTAGCAGCTCTGCTTTATAGTGCTCAGTGAGGTTATTAACAAAACCCTTTTCGTGGCCCGGATTATATGCGGATGCCATGAAGTTCAATATAGAAAGCATCTGGTCCTTTCGGAAAGGATGCTTTCTGCTGAAACGCCCCAGTTCATTATGGATCGCCGAATCAAGCTGTGGTGTCAGTTCTCCTTGAGGTATGCCGAGGATCATTTCCTTATCGGTGTTATCCATGGTTGCCAGTAACATACCCAGTGACGCGGCCAGGCTTGAATCGGACAAAGCAGTGCTGGACTGACCTGCAGGTTTTAATATTTCAAACGCCAGATCACGAATGCATGCGCTAACTATTTTTTTAGCTCGATCCTGGTATTCTTGCTGGTTGCAGGTTGTTGTTTCAATCGATGCACGCGTAGGAACAGTTGGTATTGGGGGTAAGCCGACTGAGTTGAACATTTTGCTACTCCTGATTCTGTTAATGTTAATAACATCCGCAAGGCAAGTAATTTTTAATCAGTTCGCTATTGAGGTCTCCTTCCACCACTGAGAAAATTCCATCTTTATTTACTCCAATAGCGCTAAAATCTACAGCGCTAACAAGACTAGTTTAATCACTTTTCCGACGATTGCCCAGCATCCTGATGTTTGTCGTGAGCAATAAGTCGTCGGTAATTACCAGCTATTCGCAATGTGTATTATTCTGTAGGGAATGATGTTTTTTATTATCCGGATGTGATGGTGGCCTGTAACGATTCTGACCAGAACGCCTATGTTGAAGATCAGCCAACCTTGATTGCCGAAGTGCTATCCCCCACCACCGAGGCGAGAGACCGGATGGAAAAGCTTGCAGCCTACACCGCCATCAAGGGGTTGAAGGAGTATGTATTGATCCATCAGGATAAGATTGCCGTGGATCTCTACCAGAGTACCGACAGCGGCTGGGAGATCATCCGCCTGAAGCAGGAGACCGATACCCTGCTGCTCCATTCCATCGGGTTTTCAGTTACGCTTCGGGAGCTTTATGAAGATGTGGTGGGGGTTCTTTAAGTGATAGTCATCAGTGGGCAGTGGGCAGAAAAAGATGGTTGATGTGCATTTATTTTTCTGAAAACTGATAACTGTCTACCGGACAAAAGAATATTTACAGATGTATTAACAATTCCTGATCC
The DNA here is from genome assembly GCF_017744175.1 of Thalassotalea sp. G20_0. Lineage (NCBI taxonomy): Bacteria > Pseudomonadati > Pseudomonadota > Gammaproteobacteria > Alteromonadales > Colwelliaceae > Thalassotalea > Thalassotalea sp. G20_0. The sequence goes on from NZ_JAGHQV010000011.1 coordinate 126,129, forward strand.
TTCATAATTCCGTGTTTTTTTAATCTTGAAGTCTGTTCAATGGATAAATTTCTTGCTTCAGGTGTTCCCGCCTGCGCTGTATCGCTTTGCTTTTAATTTTTCTCAGCTATCATCGCTTCCGGTTGCTTTCATTAATTCGTTGCAGAAAGACACTCAACAGCAGGTTGTCGATGAAACTGTTGATTTTATTGCAGCCAAACCGTCTCATTGCAGGATTTACTATTTTCCAATACACGACGCTGCGGCTTTCATGGAGTTGATGCCTGCCAGGTTGGATCGCTTGATCACTCTGCCACTTCTTAGTTTTAGACAGTCTTCCGATTTAATTGAATCACTATTGATTTTGGTTTGTTTTGCAGCATGCTTACGATTGTTTAATGTTATCCTCATTTGCTTTAATCTTGTTTTATTTCTATTTGAGGTTAGTTTAATTTGTTCCAATCTCTCTCTATTTTTCATAAAACAGTATATTTTAATCACACTGAGATTGTGAGCTGCATGGGCAATAGTTGCTGATAATAAACCATGGCTTTTATATATATGGTTATATTTAAAACCCGCTATAGTGGCCATAAATATATGGGTAAAAGATGGTTTTGGAGTGCAAAGATGCGCAATTCCAAATAGAAAAGCACTAATAATCTCCGGGATATACCCTGTACCAAAAGGCAGGTTTGATTTTATAAGTTGTGGGCAAATAACCCTGAATAATGCCTCTTCAATGGAGGCATTTGTGAATAGTTCCTTTGTAGACATTTTTTCTAAAAAACCTTCTTCATAGGGGTTAAAATCTGTTCGTCCTGTTAACTTTGTCTCCACCATTGATACAGGCCTTGCTAATAATAAATTCAGAGGTGTATGTGTTAGCCTCATACCCGTCCCCAAGAAAATTTTTTTAACTTGATCTTGTAATACTTCTATGGATCGATTGCCAGCAAAAGCTTTAACGGATGAATTTACCGCTGGTGCCAATGAAGATATAAAAGGCGATAAATTTGACGATATAAAGTCCATAAAAAACCACCATATGCGTTTGGATCAGGAGGTTAGCCCGGATATTTCATAAACTGCCCCGACTCTCGCGTGCGACCACATGGATGTGGAGGTAGGGCGACGCAGGATGCCAAAGCCGAGAACTTTGTCGCTCTATGGGATTTTGTGAGGGAGCGCCGTACCGGGGAGGTACGGTCGACTGAGCAAAATTACCTTAGAACGGCAAAAGACAAGCGAGATCGGGAGCACGTTTATGAAATATCCGGATTAGACCATTAAAAATAGATTTTTCTCAATTCTGGTTAAAACTATTGATGATAGCAGGTATTACCAAACGCTTGTCACCAACGGGCTCTCTCTCAAATTACGATCTGCAGTAACAAGTGTTGCACCAAGATGGATCGCTGTGGCGGCAATCAAACGGTCCGCCGGATCATTATTAATGCTGTTGTCCAGCTTCACGGAGAGTTCTGCAATGATTGGGTTAATAGGGATAACGTCGATTGTTCTTGCCTGTAATGCCAATTGGCAAAAACTCTCGGCGCTCAATTCCAATTGCAGCCGTCTACGTTTTATCAGCATGGCTACTTCCCAGAGGGTGATATCGCAAATCATCAGCTGGCCTTTGCGATCACCTTGTTGGATGATTTGCTTTGCCTGTTTACTGAGTTTGTCGTGTTGCAGGGCATCCCAGATAAAGGCACAGGTATCCAATAAAATCATTGCCGGTTTTCCCAGGGCTCATCCAATGGGTCGATAATATCGTTGGCAATGGCATTTTTACCCACTTCCTTCAGGGTTTTTCTTGAATACTTCTTTAACGCATCGGGGGCGCAGACGGTCGCCAGTGTTTGACCATTAGAAGTCACGATAAAGGGTTGGCCTTGTTGGGCTTTTTTCAGGTAATCAAGCAGGTTAGCTCTCAGTTCGCTGATATTGACCTGTTCCACTCTTTATTCCTTGTACAAAATCTTTGTACTTCTCAAGCTAGTTCAGCCGGAGTGTTTCTGCAAGAGGCAGTGGGCAGTAAAAGCTTTTTCTGCCAACTGCCAACTTGTAATGCGAGGGAATTACAGCGCATAAAAAAAGGGCTTACATCGCTGTAAACCCTTGTTTTATATGGAGCTCTTAACCGGAATTGAACCGGTGACCTCATCCTTACCAAGGATGCGCTCTACCGACTGAGCTATAAGAGCATGAATCTCAAAAAAGAACGAAAGAGATGCAATCTGGAGCGGGTAGCGGGAATCGAACCCGCATCATCAGCTTGGAAGGCTGAGGTTCTACCATTGAACTATACCCGCACAAACAAACTTTATTTATGCAGAGGCTTCTATACATCCAACAAAGAATACAAGAGAAGCCAGCAGTCTCCAAGCATCAAGAATCAGTTTTTCGATTTACTTAACACAAGGAAGCGAAATCTGGTGGTGGGGGCTGGATTCGAACCAGCGAAGCTTTCGCGTCAGATTTACAGTCTGATCCCTTTGGCCACTCGGGAACCCCACCAGATGCTGCGCTATTTTATTCAGGAAGTTTTCTTTGTCAACCCGACTTTTCTCTCTTCAGCAACCTTGTTCATCGGTCACCTCCGCTTGTCGTCCTGGCTAACTGTCTCCCTGAGCAGCGAGGCGTATACTAGAGAAACTCTTGGTCCGTTGCAATCTTTTACATCACTTTTTTCAGCGCATCATTCTTCTTGCAGGCCGTTCTTAAGGTTTTCAATTCAGGAAACTGGTCAGTAGCCTCATCCCAGAATGACGTACTCAGCTTTTCTTCTACTGCGGCATCCATCTCAAGCCACCATTGCTCAGGAACTCTGGGCAGGGACTTGATCGCAACCTCATAGCCCGCATCCATTAAGCGACGACTTACTGCTTTTGCAAATTCTCTGCGGGAAAAAAGTCCCAGCGAGATCCCATTGGTCAGTTCGCCCTGAGTAATCACAAAGCTGTCGATTCTCTGGGCCTGAAGTTCCCTTAACAGCCGTATTGCCGCATCCCTGCTGGCCAGTGGCGGTATATGAACCCAGTAATCCTCCTGCTGACTGCTTTCGTCTGCACGCTCTTTACTGCTGACACCCACGGCAAACAGGCGTTGCTGTAACTCATCCACCTCGATCACATTGGCCAAAGGCCCGACGATCAGACATTCCTGGACAGCATCACCGGAATACAGCGAGGTTTCCAACGCTGGCTGAACTTCCGTCTCATTCCGCAGAGACTGAAGATAATCTTCCGTCTCAGTCAACAGAACCAGCCGCTCACCTGCGGCTTCGGTATAGGCACTATCACTCTCAGGCAGCCAGTAACCCACCCTGGACTCCTGCCATGAGCCCCAGGCAAAGTAACCGATATTGGCAAACACAAGAAAAATTACTGTCAAACGCATTTTATATAACGGAGTTACTCCCCTCCTGTTCGAAAGCAAGCGCCAGACCATCCATCACCAGCGCGGGATGATGGTAACACTCACCCCGGATATACGGCTGAACCAAGGTAGCATCGCCTCCGGTGAGATAAACCAGGCATTCTTTGCCACAAGCCGTTTTATACTGCGCCTGTTGTGTATTAATCATGGCTACAGCCATGGCCAGAATACCGTTATTAATGCACCCGGCCGTGCTAGTTCCGTGCATCGTCGTTGACGCTTCTGCTTCTACCATGGGCAGTTGTGCTGTCCTGGTATGCAGCATTCCCTTCATCAGGCCGACACCCGGTACAATATATCCGCCCAGGTGGTTCCCGCCGTCACTCAACAAGTCAATGGTGATGGCAGTACCACAACTCACCACCATTTTATTGCAGGGTTCTTTATTCTCTGCCCTGTCCAGATGATGGGCCGCCAGCATAGCCAGCCAACGATCAACGCCCAGACCAGGATAGGCAGCCTTAACGCCCCGGTACTGCTCTTTAACCTCGGCCTTTAACAGGGATACATTAAAGTGCTGATTAACCGCAGTACTCAACTGCGCAAAACGCTCATCACCGGAGACAATGGCCGCCCTGGCCGAATCGACCGGCCCGATTTGATCCAGCAGCTTTGGCAGTTCGTGTTGCCAGTCTTCGCTGTTGGCAAGAAAGCCATGGGAAATGATGTGGCCGCTATTCAGTAGCCGCCATTTTAATCGGCTATTGCCTGCATCCAGTTCCAGAATTCTCATGATGACTTGCTCTTTGTGGGTGTCGCGGCCTTTAATGAAACCTCACCGCCATTGAAAATCATCATACCTTCACGGGTCTGCAATAACAGTCCTCCATGACCATTCACCCCAGAAGCTACGCCGGACACCATTTTACCGGAAGCATCCAGGACAACATCCTGCCCGGCAAAAGCGTCATAGTGTTCCCACTGGTCTTTGAAATGGCTGAAGCCCTGCTGACTGAAAATATCCAGGGTACGGCACAACTCGTTGATCAACTCACTGGCTACCTGGTTTCGGCTCACTGTTGTACCACAAACCCGCTGCATATCCACTGCAGGCTGGCTGATACCGTTGATCTGTTGCTGGCTCAGGGCAATATTGACGCCAATACCGATGATCACCTCACAGTCGCCGGTGGGGTCTCCATGCACTTCCAGCAGGATGCCACTCAGCTTCCGAAAACCGCCGGGCGAGTTCCACAGCACATCATTAGGCCACTTCAGCTTGAGATCATTGCCACCGCAGCGCTCAAGCGCTTTCAGCACAGCCAGACCAACCGCCAGGCTCAACCCTTCCAGGGATGCCATGCCAGCCCTGTAAAACCAACGTACAGACATACTGATGGTCGAACCAAAGGGATTATCCCAGGCTCTGCCCCGGCGACCACGGCCGCTGGTCTGATATTCTGCCAGACACACACCTTTTATTAACGGGCTGTCAACAGGAATCTCTCTGACCAGATCATTGGTAGAGGCGATGTTCAGACAGGTGTGGAGAACCACCGACTCTCTGACGGATGGGTCCAGGGCATTGAGAATACGTTCATTATCCAGCAACTCAACCCCCGGACGCAGCCTGTACCCTCGTCCTTTGACTGAATCAATTTGCAGGCCGAGCGATTCCAGCATTTTCAGCTTTTTCCAGATCGCTGCGCGACTGATCCCCAATGCCCTGCCCAGCGCTTCACCGGAGTGGAAACTGCCATCAGCCAGAAGTTCTAATACCTTTTCCATTTATAGGGAGTCCGCATACCTGTCAGGAAACTGAATATTATATCAGGCCAGAGCATTTAGCGGACACAAGTCCTTTCTGATAGCTTCTGCCGTGAGCTCTGCTCTATACTGCACTTTCTCCAGACACCGACAAAAACAGATGGATCAGGGAAACCGCCGATGAGCATTTTCAAGTCCCACATCACCCGGATGAGCGCTTATTCTCCGCCACTTGAAGGCAGAGACCCTCATCACAATCTGCTGTTGGACTTTAATGAGAGAACGCTGCCCGTCAGTGAACATGTCAAACAGGCACTGATTAACTACATCAATGATGATCGTTTGCAAGTGTACCCATCCTATGGCGACCTGACCCGGAAAATCGCTGACTACGCAGGCGTCAATGAACCCCAGGTAATGATCACTAATGGCTCTGACCAGGGCATTGATATTATTATCCGTGCGGCCTGTACAGAAGGTGATGAAATCATCATCCCCGGTCCGACCTTCGCGATGTACCATCAGTGCGCCAATATTGAAAAGCTGAACATTGTTGAGCCAGACTATACGCGGCAAAACGGCTTCCCGGTTAACGCAGTATTGGACGCCATCACTGCAAAAACCCGGCTGATTGTCATCGCCAACCCGAACAACCCCAGCGGCACGCAAATCCAGCGTGAAGATATTCTGACCATTGCCAGATCCACACCGGATACCGCCCTGCTAGTGGATGAATGCTACTTTGAATATTCTCAGGCCACCGTTGCTGATGCGGTTATGGCATACCCGAATATTCTGGTCACACGCACCTTCTCTAAAACCTGGGGCCTGCCTTCCATTCGACTGGGCTACGTGATCAGCCACCCTGACAACATCCGGGCACTGCTGAATATCCGTGGCCCTTATGATGTTAACCAGTTTGCCGCCGTGGCCATCAGTGCCGCCCTGGACTATCCGGAGTATACCCATCAGTACATCAGAGAAGTTATGGAGGCATCCAAACCTTTGTTTGAGCAGTTCCTTGATCAACAGGGCATTCCCTATTGGCCCAGTGCTGCCAATTTCATCTGGGCATTTCCGAAGAATCCTGAGGTCATTGAGCAGCACCTGCGCAGTCATGGCATCCTTGTTCGCCCCAAGTCTGACCAGACCGGGCGTAAAGGCCTGAGAATAACACTGGGTGATATTGCCCAGACCCGGCAACTGATCGAGAGGATTCAGGAGGGGCTTTCCATCGCGGGAGCCGCCTGATTGGCTAAGGGCGCTTTATTGGCTGAAGGCTCTTTATTGGCTGAAGGCTCTTTATTGGCTGAAGGCTCTTTATTGGCTGAAGGCTCTTTATTGGCTGAAGGCTCTTCCAACTCCCGCACATCATGCGTCATGCGCATTGGGCAGAAGTTTGGTCCACACATGGAGCAGAAACCCGCATCCTTGGCGCTGTCCTGAGGGAGGGTTTCATCGTGGTAGGCTTTTGCGGTATCCGGATCCAGGGCCAGGTTAAACTGGTCCTCCCAGCGAAACTCAAAACGGGCACGGGAAAGCGCATCATCCCTTAGTTGTGCCCCCGGGTGACCTTTGGCGACATCTGCCGCATGGGCAGCAATTTTGTAGGCGATCAATCCCTGTTTCACATCCTCACGGTTGGGCAGACCAAGGTGCTCTTTTGGCGTCACATAACAGAGCATTGCACAGCCAAACCAGCCAATCATCGCTGCACCTATCCCGGAAGTGATATGGTCATAGCCAGGGGCGATATCCGTCGTCAGTGGACCCAGTGTGTAAAAAGGTGCCTCGTGGCAATACTCCAGCTGTTTATCCATATTTTCCTGAATCAGGTGCATCGGTATATGCCCGGGGCCTTCAATCATCACCTGAACATCATGTGCCCAGGCTTTCTTTGTCAGTTCACCCAACGTTTTCAGTTCAGCAAACTGTGCTGCATCGTTGGCATCAGCCACCGATCCCGGGCGCAGCCCATCCCCTAATGAAAGGGTAATGTCGTATGCCTTGCATATCTCGCAGATCTCATCAAAGTGTTCATAAAGGAAGTTTTCGCTGTCATGAATTTCACACCACTGCCCGAGAATCCCACCGCCCCTGGAAACAATACCGGTCACCCGATCAGTGGTCAGTTTCACATGGCCTCTCAGCGTTCCGGCATGAATGGTGAAATAATCTACCCCCTGCTCTGCCTGCTCAATCAAGGTGTCCTTCATCACCTCCCAATTAAGATCCGCTACCTTGCCGTTTACTTTCTCCAGGGTTTGATAAATAGGCACGGTACCAATCGGTACCGGCGAGTTTCTGATAATCCACTCCCGGGTTTCATGGATATGTTTACCGGTGGAAAGATCCATCACCGTATCGGCACCCCAGCGGGTTGCCCAGAGCAGTTTTTCAACCTCTTCCTCTATGGTGGACGTCACCGGTGAATTACCAATATTGGCATTGACCTTCACCAGAAAGTTTCGGCCGATAATCATTGGCTCAGCTTCGGGATGGTTAATATTCGCGGGTATCACAGCACGACCGGATGCCACCTCCTGACGAACAAATTCGGGGGTTATCTTCGCTTCGGGCCTTCCCATGTTTTCCCTGATGGCGATATATTCCATCTCCGGTGTGATTATTCCCTGCCTGGCATAGTGGAGCTGAGTCACATTTCTTCCAGACAAGGCACATCTGACAGGGGCAGATGACTGAAAGCGCACCGGCTCAACCTGAATATCCTGTTTTCGTCGCAATGCATAGGTTGAAGAATGGGCACTCAACTCTTCTGAGTCTTCACGTGCCAGTATCCATTCTGAGCGGATAGGCGGCAGGCCCTTAAGCAGATCCAGGCAGTATTCCGGATCAGTATAAGGACCGGATGTGTCGTACACCCGAACGGCCGATTCAGTGGATAACTGACTGTACTCCCCGTGTCTTTGCCCAGTCGTTATTTCCCGCAGGCCCACACGAATATCATGGCGGCTGCCGGGGAGGTAAATTTTCCGTGAAGCAGGAAATGGACGACAGGCTTCTGCCAGAAGTGACTGACTGTCAGCAATTGGAGCACGCATCTGAATACCCTGAAGTTGAGAGTTACCGACCATGAATATCCCTTATCTATTGTTATTGGTATGGCTTGCCGGTGTCTCAGGCCAGAGAAAAGGAATAGACGGTTTTGGCTAACTTGACTCATCAAGGTTAGCAAGAAGCTGCTTGATTTAAAGCAAAACAATGCTTCAGATATTAAAGGCATGGTTGGCCAAAAGCGTGATCAGCCATCCACCAGATAGCAGCCCGGTACTCTCTTCTCTTGTTCCCTTCGCAGGTGTTACCCTGAGCAGGTTCAACGAATTTGCTGCACTTATCCCCGATAAAATGCAGCGATCTCAGCTTTACGCACTCCGACAAGATGGGAAGATTATAAAGGTGCCCTCCCTGAAAAAGTAGTACCGGATACCTTTTAACCCGGATATTTCAAGGCAGTTTATGAAATATCCGGGTCAGGAATAATCCCCCTCCAGCTCTTTAAGCAACTTGCCCATATATTCCCTGAGGTATTCAGAGTTCCGCTCTGCCATTCTGCGTCCGGCGGACGTCTGCATGGTGTCAGACAGCTTCAGCAACTTCACCTGAAAATGATCCAGCGCGTATTCACGGTCATCAAGGGCCCGGTGCTCAGCCAGTGGGTCTTCGGGGTCGAACATTTTCCGCCGCAGCAGGCCCGATGTATAAAAAACCCGGGCCAGCCCAATAGCTCCCAGAGCCTCCATCCGATCAGCATCCTGAACAACTTTGGCTTCAATGGTTTCGGGTGCAATGCCCGCAGAATAGCTGTGACTGGCCACCGAGTGACAGACGTTATCAATCAACTCAGCAGGAAACCCCATATCCTCAAGGCAGGTTCTGGTCTTTATGGCAGCCAGCGAAGAGGCCCTGGATCTCTCAGGATGATCTTTTGGCAACACCACAATATCGTGAAAGTAGCAGGCAGCGAGAACCACCAGTGGATTCACAGACACCTGCTCCAGATCCATGATCTGCTGTGCCGTTTTCCAGACCCGCTGAAAATGGAAAAAGTCATGGGAGTGGTCATCATGGTCGTGGTGCATGGATTGTAGCCAGACGATAATTTTCTGCTCCCAGCTACTCAGGGTGTCGCTGCTGCTATTGCTCATGAGTTCAAAAAAGACTGTAGATGGAGGGATAAATTTAAATGAATGAAATAATTTAAAGTGATTGTACTGTGGCTGCGGAATATTTTCAGCGCATGATTTATATCGGTGACTGTATGCGGTAACGGGCAACCGTACAGGTACTCCACCCCTCGAAGCGATCAAGTGTCATCCCCAGTTGTTGCATAACTCCCTGGGCAAACTCATTAGTGGGGGTTGTATAAGAAATAATCTCTTCCATGCCCAGCTGGTTAAACCCGAACTGAGTCACTGCCTCAACAGCTTCCAGCACCAGCCCCTGTCCGCGGTAAGCAGGTAAAAAGCGCCAGCTCATCTCAATATGCTTGCCATAGGGAGAAAAGCCGCAATAGCCAATCAGCTGGTTATTCTCTTTGAATACCACCGCCCAGCGCGACCACCCCCACTTATCCAGTTCCGCCTGATAGCGCCACAGCTCGGTTTCTGCAAGGCTTCCGGGCTCTGTGGCCATGGCATCTGAAGCGCCGGGAGGCGTTTCGCCCAGTAAAGCGGAGTATGCATCAACATCCTGTAACTGCCAGGTACGAAGTATCAGACGGGGCGTATCAGTAACAATCAGCACGGTAAAATAGTCTCCAGAAACTTTGCTCCAACAAAATAAATACTCCGCCATTTGGACAGTTAGATGATCTGAAAGTTCTCACTCATTAGGCAGCCCGATGAATACAACTAACTGATTTATTGACACAAATATCAAGAATAGCAATTGCCATCATCAGACCAGACAACGCCAATAGATAATCAGGCAAAAGCGAAGAGAGCCTTAAACTGCAACCTTTTACGAGCAGATGTTGATTTCACAGGCTGCGCAAGTTCTTTCCCTATATTAGTGTGCGCAGATTGTCAAAAGTTCCCTGATTCCATAAACGGATGGCTAATAAGCATATCACTCTTGCCTTAAAAGCAATGTAGAGTTATACCTGTTTTCCACCGCTGACAGGCAAAGGAGTTGCTGGTAACGGGCGATATTAACCAGGGCATGATTTTTGAAAGTAAAGTGGAGATTAACGAGTGGCTATCGTTTCCATACCTGAGCCTGAAAAACAGATCACACTGGGCATCAGCTCTTGCCTTTTGGGCCATAAAGTGCGCTATAACGGTGGGCACAAACGCTCATCTTTTTGTGTCAACACGCTGGATAAATTCTTCCACTTTGAGCCGGTCTGTCCTGAGATGGCTATCGGGCTGGGAACCCCCAGAGAGCCCATCCGACTGGTCGGCCAACTGGCTGAAGCATCACAGTCAACCGGACAAAGTTCATCCTCTGCGCCCGATAAACAGTTGCAAATCCGGGTAGTCGGCACTGACAATTCCAGCCTGGATGTAACGGATGCTCTGGCGCAGTATGGTCATGATATGTCTGACCAGCTGTCACATATTTGCGGCTATATTCTGATGCAGAAGTCCCCCAGCTGTGGCATGGCAAGGGTCAAGGTGTACCATGAAAATGGCCATCCGCTGGGTGAAAGTGCACCCGGGGCCTATGCCAGGGCATTTATGGAGAGCAACCCACTGCTGCCTGTAGAAGAAGAAGGCAGGCTGCACGACCCAATACTCTGTGAAAATTTTTTCACCCGGGTTTACGCCTATGACCGTTGGCAGAAAACCGTGATGGCAGAGCCATCTTATGCCGCTCTTGTCGACTTTCACTCTACTCACAAGTACATGATCATGGCCCACTATCCCCAGGGGTATGAGTTACTGGGCCAAATCGTGGCCAAAGGCAGCAAAGCGAATCTGCATGAACTGCTGGAGGAGTACCTGCGCAGCTTTATGAGTGCCCTTAAACGACGGGCCAATCGAAAATCTCATACCAATGCCATGATGCATATTCTCGGATATGTGAAAAAGAGCGTCGATGGCAAAGAGAGAAAGCAACTGCTGACGTTGATTGAAGAGTACCGTCAGGAAATGATCCCCCTTATTGCCCCCATGACCATGCTAAGGCATTTCATAGACAATCATGGTAGTGTATATATTCAACGACAAACCTACCTGACACCTCACCCGGATCAGCTGGGCTTGCGCAACCGGATCTGATGATCAGTGCCAATAAAAGAAAAAGGAAAAAATATGTCCATCTGGAAAAGGCCTTACAGTACTGAAACCGCGGTATTCAAGGAAAACATGTGTGACCACTTGGGTATTGAGATTACCGAAGTAGGAGATGACTTTCTCCGGGGCACCATGCCAGTTGACCGCAGAACCATTCAGCCCATGGGACTGCTGCATGGTGGTGCCTCGGTGGTTCTCGCTGAAACACTGGGCAGTGTTGCCGCCAACCTGTGCTGTGAAGACGGAGCCTACTGTGTAGGTCTGGAAATCAACGCCAATCATCTTCGCTCAGCCACGTCCGGAAAAGTGACCGGCACAACCCGCCCCATTCATATCGGCCGCAGTACCCAGGTGTGGGAAATCAAGATTGAGGATGACCAGGGCAGGCCCACCTGTATATCCCGTATTACCATGGCAACCAAGAAAATATAATCAATAATTCATTTGGCTTTTGCAACATCATCCCGAAGTGCATCAAGCAACTGCATTTCCAGCTTAATCTGATCTTCAGCAAACTTTCTGATGCCTTCCGCCAGCTTTTCCGTTGCCATGGCATCGTCGTTCATCGCCCAGCGAAATGCTGCCTCATCCAGAATCACTTTTTCATCACTACACACTGGTGAGTCGGCAAACAACTTTTGTTCAAGCAGTTGCCCGGATGATTCCAGCTGATCGAGAAGATCCGGACCAATCGTCAGGCAATCACAACCGGCTAACTCGGTAATCTCACCGGTGTTTCGGAAGCTGGCTCCCATCACCACGGTGTTGTAGCCATGTTGTTTGAAATAGTTGTAGATACGGGTGACCGACTGAACGCCGGGGTCTTGTGAAGCAGTAAAATCCCGGCCTTCTGCTTTTTTGTACCAGTCGAGAATCCGGCCAACAAACGGAGAGATCAAATAAGCACCGGCTTCGGCACAGGCTTGAGCCTGGGCAAAACTGAACAGCAAGGTCAGATTACAACGAACACCTTCTTTTTCCAGAACCTCCGCCGCTTTGATACCTTCCCAGGTAGACGCTATTTTGATCAGCACCCGCTCACTATCAGCGCCCTGCTCTTTATAGAGATCAATCAGCTGTCTGGCCTTTTGAATCGTCGCGTCAGTATTAAACGACAGTCGTGCATCCACTTCCGTTGACACAAAGCCCGGCACTACCTGCTGAATCTCTTTGCCAATACTGACTGTCAACCAGTCACAGGCATAACGGGCACTGACCGCTTTTTCTGTAGAATGGTTGCGCCCAAAGGCAATGGCTTCATCAACCAGCTTTTTATACGCCGGTAACTGCGCGGCTTTTAGAATCAGTGAAGGATTGGTCGTCGCATCAACCGGCTGGTATCGACGGATGGCTTCGATATCACCGGTATCGGCCACAACCTTGGTCATTTTTTTTAATTGGTCGAGCTGATTTTGCATACTGTACCTTCTTCCAGCCAAGCAAACAGCTGGATGCTTGATAACCTGATAAGCACTTTAAAAGTTTACTATCAATCTTTTCGTCTTTAATCAACGAGGGTATCCCAGACTATCCGTATTTACCTTTTATATCAAAGAAATACCAGCATCATGAGGTATCCGGGGTTGCAGCAGCATCGGCAATTTCCTGATCGCACTGAATAAATTCCTCAACCTGAAAACGATAGGGAATAGACACCTGAGAACCAGCACTCATGACCGAAAGGCCGGCACTGGCATTGGCAAAGAAGGCTGCTTCCTCAAGCGATTTCCCTTCCGCCAGGGCCACCAGCAGTGCACCGTTAAATGTATCGCCAGCCGCCGTTGTATCAACCGCCTTAACCGGAAACCCGGGAACCATCAGCCCTTCAGGATGGCCTGAAATCATTGATGATGCATAGGCCCCATACTGACCCATGGTGATCACCACGTCAGTAATACCTTTCTCATGCAATAGGGTAGCAGCCTGAGTTGCCGACGTTTCATCCAACACTTTAATACCGGTAAGAAGGTCTGCCTCCGTCTGATCAGGCGTAATCAAATCCACAGTCAGTAAGTCATCCCCGGAACACGGTTTGACAGATGCGGGGCTCAAGGCAACTTTAGTATGGCTTCTCCTGGCAATATGAGCAGCCTGTCGCATGACAGATTCAGGAATCCCCTGCGGCAAGAGCAGATAATCTGCACCAGCGATCAAACTATGTTTCTGCTCAATATACTCTTCACTCAGGCAGCCATTAGCACCAGCAGAAATACCAACCATATTTTCGCCTTTGCCATTCACGAACATCAGGGCCACCCCTGTTTGGGCATCCACTATTTCAGTAATTGCCGATGTATCAATACCTTCATCACTCAGTTGCTGTACTATTTCCCGCCCCGGATCATCCTGCCCGATCGCTGCCATCATAAGTGTATTGCCACCAAGGCGGGCACAGGCTACTGCCTGATTAGCGCCTTTGCCCCCTGCCATAATGTCGTAAGATGAAGCGGTAATGGTTTGGCCTGGTTTGGGAAAACAATCAACCCTCAGAATATGGTCAACATTAATACTGCCTAGCACGAGAATCTGCTTACTCATATCACCACCGGTGAAAATCAGGCTGACAACTTGATCAAGTGTAATGCATATGTCGTTTGGGGTTGGAGGTTTTGGAAGCGAGTTGGCAGTGGGCAGTTGGTTTTAGGATAGGTTTTCAGGGGTGTGTTTCCCTTCTTTTTAATTTTGTCAGGTATAGCGTTACGGCGATGGCTATGGTCAGTAGCAGGTATTTGAGCCATGGCAGGGTGAGTAGCCAAATGGAGAGGCTTATGGTTAGCCAGAGAAAAATAACTGCGCGGATATATACCCTGGTGGAAATGCTGCGTTGATTAAGATATTGGCGTAGTGGGGGGCCCAGTGTTGGGTGGTTCAAGAGCCGGGCGTGAATGGTTGGAGATGATCGCAAGCTGAAAAAAGCGGCCAATAATAGAAAGGGTGTGGTGGGTAGTAGTGGCAGGAAAATGCCGATACAACCCAGTGCAACACAGAGCAGGGCGCAGGCTTTAAAGGCGCACCGGAGTAACGGGTTGCGGATTAGAATACCGGGTGATTGGGGGGGCGAGGTTTTATCTCTTGAGTTCATGGTTATCGAAAGTGGATTCTGCGGGTACGTTTTACTCAAAAAATGCCTCTTGAATCCGGGTAACATAGGTCAATTCAACCAGTTTTTTCAGAGTCACCAGATAATTGGGCTGATTAGTATCACCCACCACCAGATACTGCTCCTCATCACACTGTAAACGTCCGGGGGATTCTTTGTAGACAATTGCGGTTGGGTCAATGTACATCACCTGCCTTGCGGTATTTACATGGGCAGGAATACAGAACTCATAGCTCAGGGATTGCTTGCCATCCGCTGGGCCATAAAGGCCATCCGCATCCAGGCGGGTCAAGTCAAACGCTACCTTTTGCTGCACTTTGTCTTTCAGCAGACCATCCAGATGGCTGCAGGCCGATAGCAAAATCGCACCCAGCACAATGGCAAATAATTTTGATATGTTCATGGGATTTCCAGTCGAGCGATGGTGCCTGTCTTTATTGCTTTTAAGTAGTTGGCCAAATGGAATCGTATATTTCTGGCTAAGTGGGCAGTTACTATGCAAGGCACAACGCAGGGAGCATAGCCTTAGCTATGTGACCGGAGTTGTAACGCCGCAGAGTGACTGTCCACTTAGTCAGAAAATAGGATTTCATTTGGTTAACTACTTATTATTAAGAATGGCTTTCCCAAAGGAAAGCCAAACGTTAAGACGACTGCAGAATATTATGCCAGCGGCTTGAGGCCTACGGCTTGACGAATAGACGCCAGCACAGAAGCGGCTTCAGCCCGGGCCTTTTCAGCCCCCTTCAGCAGCTCTTTTTCAATAAATGCTGGATCTTCAATCAGCGCATTATAACGTTCCCGGGGAGCTTGCAAGTGAGCATTCAGAAATTCAAACAGCTCATTTTTCAAATCGCCCCAGCCAGCACCATCAGCATATTGCTGACGTTTTACCTCAATCTGAGTGGCATCGGCAAATGCCGAGTAGATCTGGAACAGCGTGCAGGTATCCGGGTCTTTCGGCTCACCCGGCTCCAGTGAGTTGGTTTTGATCTTGCGAACCAGCTTCAGCAGTTTCTTTTCAGGGATAAAAAGCGGAATGGTATTATCGTAGCTTTTGCTCATTTTACGACCATCAAGACCATTCAGCACTGCCGTGGTTTCACCCACCACCGCTTCAGGCAAGACCAACCGGGTCTGGTAATGATGATTCATACGTCCGGCAATATCCCGGGCCATCTCAATATGCTGGACCTGATCACGCCCCACCGGCACTTTATGGGCATTAAACATAAGAATATCCGCCGCCATCAGGACCGGGTAGCAGAACAACCCCATGGTCACGCCCTTGTCCGGGTCCTGCTCACCGGCTTCTTCATTAGCCTGAACCGCTGCCTTATAAGCATGGGCGCGGTTCATCAGACCTTTGGCGGTCATGCAGCCCAGAATCCAGTTCAGCTCGGCAATTTCCGGAATGTCTGACTGACGGTAGAAGGTGACACGGTCCGTATCCAGGCCCAGTGCCAGCCAGGTAGCGGCAATCTCCAGGGTAGACTGGTGGATTCGCTTGGGGTCACGGCCTTTGATCAGGGCATGATAGTCCGCCAGAAAGTAGTATGAAGCAATATCGTCACGCCAGCTTTCCTCAATGGCAGGCTTGATGGCCCCTACGTAGTTACCCAGGTGTGGTGTTCCAGTAGTTGTAATACCTGTCAGTACTTTCGTTTTACTCATGAGTTCACTCGCACAGCGACGATTTAACCTGGCCTGACGCGCTGACCAGAAAGGAGTTTCGTTAGAAAAGGGCAGCATTATAAAAGAGCGCCGCCCTCTCTCACAATAGACACCTGATTCTCATGATGACATAGCCATGTTGTCAGCGGCAGACACCCGATGCCGGCCAATAATGGCGCGCAGACGCAAGGTCAAAAGGATGGCACTCATGGTCAATGCACTCACCAGACCAATCCATAAGCCATGAGGCCCCATTGGTGCCACAATCCAGTCAGTCAGCCCGAGAATATAGCCCAGGGGTAACGCCACGCCCCAGCAGGCAAACAGAATCATCGCCATGGGAACCCGGGTATCTTTATAGCCACGAAGCGCACCATTAGCCGCAATCTGAATGCCATCGGCGTATTGGAACAGTGCCGCATAAACCAGCAGCTGAGAGGCCAGAATGGCCACCTCTGTGTTCTGTGTATAGATCGAGGTCACCACCCCTGGCAGAAACAACATCACGGCAGCGCTGAGGGTGGCACTGACCAGCGTTGTGACAATACCCGCATAGCTGGAGTAGGCGGCCTGCGCAGTTTTACCGGCACCCAGTGCCTGTCCGACACTAATGGTAAGCCCCATGGAAAGACTCAACGGCACCATAAAGGTCAGTGAGGAAAAATTAAGGGCAATCTGATGCCCTGCCACCACAATAGCACCTAATTTCCCGATCAGCAGAGCCACCACCGAAAAGATACTGGCTTCAAAGAAAATGGCCAGACCGATAGGCACACCCAGCGTTAGCTGACTGGCAATAATGTTCAGACTGGGCAAGTCCCACTGGTCAAACAGACCAATTTTGCGATGCTGCTGAGCCAGCATCGTGTATGCCGCCATCATCAGGAACATGGCCCAGAAGCAAACGGCTGTCGCATAACCACAGCCAACGCCGCCCAGCTCCGGGAACCCGAACTTGCCATAAATCAATACATAGTTCAGCGGAATATTCAGAGCCAGGGCAATAAAACTGAACACCATGCCGGGCTTGGTTTTACCCATTCCTTCGCAGTAGCAGGTAAGCGCCTGGAACAAACAAATCGCCGGAACGCCCCAGGCAAGCGCTTTCAGATACTCCAGCGTTTTACCCGCCATCGCAGGCCCAACCTGCAACCATTGCAATACGACATCGGATTGGTAAATAAAACCCAGGGCCAACAGGCTCAACAGCAGGGCAATCCATAACCCCTGACGCACCTGACCAGCAATCTCTCCGGTTTGACGTGCACCGTACAGATGGGCAACCGTGGGCGTAATGGCCATTAATATGCCACGGATTAACAGGTAGACCGGCACCCAGATACTGGAGCCAAGGGCAATAGAGGCCAGATCCAGGGCTGAATATTGCCCGGCCATACTGGTGTCGACAAATGACATACCGGTGGTTGCCAGTTGGGCCCCCATGATAGGCCCGGCCAAATACATTAATTCACCAAGTTCGCCACGATAACGGGCAAAAGCTGAAAGATTGTTGCTCATTGTTGCTCACAGAATAGAAACCCACGGCAGACAGAGCCGGGGCGAAGGATTATATATTCTATTAATGAATCAAAAAATGATTGAATTGGATTTTTCGAAATAATACTAAACTGATCTCTTTTTAATAGCTTCAAGTCTCTTAATATCAGCAGCAACCTCCTCCATCACAGCTGCTACAAATTCTTTCACTTCTTCATTAGTTGTATCATCAGGATCATACTCGGGTTCAATGTAATCCTCGGAACGATAATGCTCTAAATATCTGATAGCATCAATCATTGTCTTCGTGATACAGCGGATTTGTCCGGAAGTTAACTGTTTGCCGGAATCTAATGCTTCTCGACGTGAATTGAAATTTTCAACACCACGTCCAACATATGTGGTAAATTTCGGGGCATGCATACCATTAACATAGGCTTTCAACACATTAACCTGATGATCTCCAAAATGCGACGGGTCTCGTTTTTGAATTTCCGCAGGCATTTTAAAGGGAGAAGCACTTATTCCCCTGACCACAATACTTATTGCCCTATCCATTTTAAATCCCTCTTTATACAAATGTACTAAATAGCTGCCATATATTGATACGGTAAAAAAATGAAAGTACACATCCACCAGAATGTCAAAGTGGTTCTTATGTCATGTTGGAAGAGAGGCGTTTACTGGCTTTTTTTCTCTTCCTTTTTCTTTTTTTGGTTTATTTATTTGCTCTTCTGAATATTCTTCGGCGGTAGCATAACCGTCACCTGAAAATAGCACTCCTTCATCAGCAGTAACGTATGCCTCATCGGCTACTCCCTCACCACTGTTGAGTAATACAGAACCATGAGCCTCTGGCTGGGCGGCTAATTTTGTCTTTATTTGCTCAATAACTCTTTTCATTGAATCCTGTTTCCAAAGCTGGTTCACCGGAATTTCAATGACTTCGAATCCTAATTTTTGCAACAGGGCGATTTTCAGCAGCGTTTTACCGTTCCTGGTTTCGAAATCACCACTCACATAATGATAAGGTCCCTGAACGTCGATAACCATGTTGTAATCTGGCAGTAGCAGATCAATCGGAGGTAATGAGTTCAGACTCTTCTCTTCTTCAATTTTCAAAGACGGAAGGCTTGATTGGAGTTGCTCGCGTAAGGTAGTTTGAGACTGTGAAATGTTTGTCTGGTAGTAGGGGACCTCCGTACACGGTCTCCCAAGCCAACTGGCGGCCATGGCAATAACGGTTTGAGCCTCTATATTGTCCGAAGATATATTTCCCAGACGAGAAAATAGTTCACCTATGTGCTTTTCAAGCGGGTTTTTATTATTTATACCAAAGTATAGATAAGACCTGGCACAAAATACCATGACTCCCCAGAGAGACATCCATAGATTTTGCTGAGAACGCTGAGGGATTTCACTGATTCTGCCGACAAGAGAATCAAACGTAGATTTAATCAGGTTCAGCTCAATGGCCTCACCCAGTTTGGCCAGGGACCACAGCAGGTTGACGGTACCTTGAAGTTCGAAGCGGTCTTTCTCTTGTGTTGATTCGGCTTTGGTTTTTACATGGTACAACAGCGCGGTCATGGTTTCTTTGAGCTTCGCGGTCTTCTCCAGCTCCAACCCGATGTCCCCCAGTTTCGCCAGGGCCCACACCAGATTGGCGATACCTTGAGCACTGAAGTGGTCTCTCTCGTCTTTTGATTCGGCTTTGGTTTTCACATGGTACAACAGCGCGGCCAGGGCCTCTTTGAAGATCGCTGTCTTTTCCAGCTCCAGACCGTTGTCCATCAGTTTTGCCATGGCCCACAGCAGATTGGAGATATGCTGAGGAATAAAGTGGTCTTTCTGTTCTTTTGATTCGGCTTTGGTTTTCACATGGGATAACAGCACGGCTACCGCCTCGGTGAGCTTTGGTGCCTTCTCTAACTCCAGCCCCTTGTCCACCAATTTCGCCACGGCCCACAGCAGGTTGGCGATATGCCGGGCATTAAAGTGGTCTTTCCTTGCTTTTAATTCAGCTTTGTTTTTTGCCCGGCGCAACAGCGCGGCTACGGCCTCATTTAGCTGCCATGTCTTCTCCAGCTCCAGTCCGTTTTCCACCAGTTTCGCCAAAGCCCACAGCAGGTTGGTGATAGCTTGAGTGTTGAAGAGGTCTTTCTCTTCTTTTGATTCGGCTTTGGCCTTCACATGGGGCAACAGTGCGACTACAACCTCTTTGAGCTTCGGTGTCTTCTCCAGCGCCAGCCCGTTGTCCACCAATCTTGCCACGGCCCACAGCAGGTTGGCGATATGCTGAGGAATAAAGTGGTCTTTCTCTTCTTTTGATTCGGCTTTGGTTTTCACATTGGCCAGCAGCGCGGCCACGGCCTCTCTGAGCTTCGGTGTCTCCTCCAGCTTCAGACCATTGTCCAACAGTTTCGCCATGGCCCAAAGCAGGTTAGCGACTTCTTGTGGCTTGAAGTGGTCTTTCTCTTCTTTTGATTCGGTTTTGATTTTCACATGGGGCAACAGCGCGGCCACGGCCTCTTTGAGCTGCGCTGTCTTCTCCGGGTCCAGCCCGTTTTCGACCAGTTTTGCCAGAGCCCACAGCAGGTTGGCGGTACCTTGAGAGTGGAAGTGGTCTTTCTCTTCTTTTGATTCGGCTTTGGTTTTCACGCGGGTCAACAGCGCAACCACAACTTCTTTGAACTCCGGTGTCTTCTCCAGCTCCAGTCCGTTATCTACCAATTTTGCCACTGCCCACAGCAGATTGGAGATATTCTGAGGAATAAAGTGGTCTTTCCCCTCTTTTGATTCGGCTTTGATTCTCACCAGGGGCAACAGCGAGGCCACGGCCTCTTTGAGCTTCGGTGTCTTCTTCAGCTCCAGCCCGTTGCCAACCATTTTTGCCAGGGCCCACAGCAGGTTGGCGATACCTTGAGCCCCAATATCCCTGACTTCAGGTTTTTGCTTGCACTTAACTATTACTGCATCAAGTAACGTTGACAATAAGGCTGCCTGAGCCTCCTTACTTTTCTCATTCATGTATTTATGAGGGGTAAACACACCCGCTGACGTAAATGAATGAACCGTTGTCGTCAGGCTTCGCCAAGGCCACCCGGGTGTCACTTTAAAAGCGTGCAACAATGGTAACAGTTGGCATTGTTCACTATGATTTAATGGTCTTTTTGACCTTGAGGTGTATTGTTTGATTGAACAGGCAAATTCACTGTGTTTTTTCCCATTATAGCGCTCGGCATAATGAGTAGATATCCTCACCAGATCATCCATTTTTGCTTGTGTGAAGAGAGCATAAAAATCCTGAACAGGTTTTATTGAATGTCTTGGTGGATTGTTAGCAGAGCAGGCGTCAGAAGCAGGATAAAATTTATGACGCTCCGGGATATAGGGAAGTGGCGTATTCGTTTGCCTGACTGTGCCATACCTGTATCGCCCACTCCCTGAAGCACCGGTATGATCATCCGGTTGATTATAATCATTACCTGATGTTGTGCATGTCCAACTTATACCAGCACCGCCTCTGTCCATAATTATATTTCATTAATTCATGGGAAATATAAA
>NZ_JAGHQV010000120.1:0-3600 GCF_017744175.1 Thalassotalea sp. G20_0
GAGCACCTGCGTTACGTCGCGTTTATATTCCAAAAGGGAAAGGTCAGAAACGATCTTTGGGCATACCGACCTTCGAGGACAAGATTGCCCAGAGAGCGGTGGCGATGCTATTGGAACCTATTTATGAGCAAGATTTCTATAACTGCTCGTTTGGGTCCCGCAAAGGCAGGTCAGCGCATCATGCCTTGCAAAGTCTACGTAGCCACATAATGCGAGATGGCGGCCAATGGGTACTGGATGTGGGGTACTGGATGTGGACATCCAAAAGTATTTCGATACGATTGATCACAGTCAGTTAAGGCAGTTTCTTGCCAGAAGAGTAACTGATGGCGTGGTACGAAAACTGATCGTCTCTTCATGAAAAGCATGGCTGAAGGCCGGTATACTCGAGTCGGGAGAGCTTAGCTACCCGACAATGGGAACACCTCAGGGTGGTGTTATTTCACCACTGTTAGCCAATATCTATCTGCACTATGTACTGGATGACTGGTTTATTAGAACCGTACAGCCAAGAATGCAGGGAAGGTGTAGCTTGACGCGTTTTGCTGATGACTTTGTCATGGTGTTTCAAAACTATGATGACTGTTGTCGAGTAGAGCGTGTACTGCCTAAACGCCTTGGTGGCTATGGCCTAACGTTGCATCCGGAAAAGACGCAGAGAATTGACTTTCGGGTTCAATATCGAAAGGAAAGCAAGCGTCGTGGACTTCCGATCAATTTTGATTTCCTTGGGTTCACACACTTCTGGGGTATAACCCGGAAAGGTGGTTTTGCAATATTCCGGAAAACCGCCAAGGGGCGATTAGCCAAAACGCTGAAATCATTCAACGACTTTTGTCGTAAAGATAGGCATAAGCCATTGAGTGAGCAGTACGCCATGCTGAACCGGAAATTACGGGGACACTTTGCGTACTTCGGCATTACTGGAAACATAAAAGCCCTGAAGGCAGTGCATGATAAAGTACAGAAAATCTGGCATAAATGGCTGGGGCGTCGATCTCGGAAAAGTTATATTCCGTGGGAGAAATTCACCCAGTTCCTGAAACGCTTCCCCCTGACACCGCCAAGAATCCAGCATCAGTACTATCATCGTTGTCAGTTAGTGAACCAATAACTGTGAGGAACCGGATGCCTTAATTGGGCTCGTCCGGGTCTGCGAGGGCTGAGGACGGTAACGTCCTCATCTACTCGGATTCTTGAATACAGTCAAGTAAAACGAAAAGCCAGGGTCAGGCCTTTGTATTTGAACACATTCAAGATTCAAGAACTGACACTGTTTCTCGCTGTTTCTCGTTTTATAAGCGGCAAAAGACGTATAAAAGAAAATATCTGACATTTGATGTTTTTCCACCCTTAAAAAAACATAACCCAGGAACTTTTACGTCACTGCATGGACGAATAAGGGGGGGGGCCCAGTAACTTTTTGTGCACATTTCTTATGTAATGTTATGTATTACAAGATCAAGAGTCCTGTTATGATTCAGCAAACCATTCAGCAACCATGTAATTGGCCCTCCCAATGTATAGCGAAAGGAGACGGGCGTTCCTGGCTCGGCCATGGCGTTGCTGTTTCTAAAGCATTTGCGAAATCATTAATTCCAACGGAAGATCCTTGCCTCAGTTTCAATTCCCGCAAAGCAGTGAAAGACCTTGTGCGACTGGCCACAGCAGCTATCTTTCCGTCGAGTTCCATCCTTTTCATAGTGAAAGATATGGCCAATGCCTGGTCCGGGAGCGGTTTGCCCGGGCCGGATGCAAAACCGGAATTACCACAGACATCACAAGAAACCCGGGAAGAGGCTCAGGAAAAAGAAACCGGCTCGAAAGGCGTACCCCTTCAACAGCCATCCACGGCCCGCTATCAAGGGAGTCAGGGAACCAGAGGACTGCTTGCACTTGGCACGCTGGCCAGCTCTTTTCAGCATGCGAATTCGAAAACGATTAATAATGCAGAAGACCTGGGCAAGATTGGTCTAGCAGATTATCCCGAATATCCACCAGACGGCAAATATCAACAGACAGCGAATATTAATGTCGATGAAACCCATAAACCCATTGGCACATTCACCGGGGAGTACGATGGGCAGTGCTATACCATCAGCGGCCTGTCTGACTGTTTTGTTGACACTCTGAAAGGCAACAGCAGCATCAGGAACCTTCACTTTACTGGTGCCAATATAATTTCCCAGGAGACGACCGGGTTAGTAGCCTGTACTGTGGAGGGCACAGTCAGTGATATCTTGGCCGAAAATGCAGGCGCCGGCATCGGGGGGGGGGGAGGTTAAAGGAACAATTGACGACACCACGGCGGTGAACTGCACGGTTACAACCAACAGCACCAATGCAAATGCCGGCATCGGGGGGGGGCTTGTTGCTTCTGGAAAGGTTACCAACACCATGGCGGTGGGCAGCAATGTCACAACCTCAGGTGAGATGGCACACGCCGGCATCGGGGGGGGTACGTTTATGGTGGAGGAGCAATGGTTGCCGACACCACGGCGTGGAACTGCAGGATAAACGCGACGGGTAAGGATGCAATCGCGGGCATTGGGCGGGGGAAGTTTGGCTCCACAGCAGAAAAGGTTGTCAGAACCAGCGCGAAGGACAACTATGTCTCACCGTGGGATAAATGCGATAAAAAGTCGATTGATCCTATCTCGGATCAGCTTCTTTGCCAAAAAGCAGACCTGCGTGAATTACGTGAATTAACAGCCAGTTGCTCTTCGAGAACTGAATTTCAGGATGCTTTGGGTTTTTCGTACAGTGATGTTTGCCCGGTAAATCCCGCTACAGAGTCAATAACCGCTACAGAGTCAATAACCGCTACAGAGTCAATAACCGCTACAGAGTCAATAACCGCTACAGAGTCAATAACCGCTACAGAGTCAACAACTGCTACAGAGTCAACAACCGCTACAGAGTCAATAGCCGCTAATATGTCACCTGCTACTACTACAGAGCCGACAGCCGCTTCAGTGTCCACAGCCGCTACGGCGGGCATTACCATAGGCCACCTGGTGGTAGCAGCAGGCGGATTGGGGATTGTCGCCTATTCAAGCTATCAATGGATTACCGGTTACCGGGATGGGTTGCGTGGTCAGGAGCTGGCGATGAAACCACTGACTCGCGGTAAAGAACTGGCAAGCGCCGCGGTCGACTCAGTATCACAGGGTATTCAGGAAATCAGAGAACGAAGGAGGAGGCGGAGATATGTGTATTGAGAGCTTATCTTTCCCGTATGTCCAGGAAAATGCCGAATTGAACAAGTGAAAGAATTTGTAATAGGTGTGATGGATTTGATTGCTACTGATATTGAGCGAGTTAACGTTCTTAAAGCGAGTCTATCTTCAGCGGCACCAAATGCCAGTCAACTGATCTAGTACATCATTTCAATGAGATTGACGTGTACCATCTCCGTTCATCCTGAGCGGAGTCGAAGGGTGTTTGGCACGATCTAGGGAAGCGAGGGTCAAGTCTTGATGGCGACAGGCGAAGCCTGAGAATGTGGGAGGTTCTGTGAACTGAAATCATTCGTTGAAATCCAGTGGGTTCGACTCCCACCCGGTAAAGATTAACCATCAGCCGGAAGCGAGTTTTGCT
>NZ_JAGHQV010000121.1:0-3563 GCF_017744175.1 Thalassotalea sp. G20_0
GGGTATGTTATAGGGGGGGGGGGGTATTATAAAGGAACGGTTGCCAACACCACAGCGGTGAACAGCTATGTCGATGGCACTAAAGTAAATATTGGATCTATCGCCAATGATCAGCTTCTTTGCCAAAAAGCAGACCCCCGGGTGTTAACAGCCAATTGCTGCCTGAGAACTGAATTTCTGGATGCGTTTGATTTATCGTACAATGATGTTTGCCTGGTAAATACCGCTACAGTGTCAACACCCGCTACAGCATCAACTGCCGCTAAAGAGTCAACAGCTGTGGTGGCGGGAAATGCCACAGCGTCAACACCCGCTACAGCACCAACTGCCGCTAAAGAGTCAACAGCTGTGGTGGCAGCAAATGCCACAGCGTCAACACCCGCTACAGCATCAACTGCCGCTAAAGAGTCAACAGCTGTGGTGGCGGCAAATACCACAGCGGCAACACCCGCTACAGCACCAACAGCCGCTAAACAGTCAACAGCTGCCGCGGCGGCAAATGCCACAGTGTCAACAGCCGCGACAGCATCAACACCCATATATATTAAAGATGCAGAAACCCTGGGCAAGATTGGTCGAGATTCCCGCTATCCACTGAACGGTACCTACCAACAGACAGCGGATATTGTTGTCACTAAAGACTATCAATCCATTGGCGATACCCATCCATTCACCGGGGAGTACGATGGGCAGGGCCGTAACATCAGCGGCCTGTCTGACTGTTTTGTTGACATTCTGGAAGGCAGCATCACTCACCTTCACTTTACTTGTGCCAATATAACAAATTCCCGGAAGACGACTGGGTTAGCAGCCTGTGTTGTTGATGTTAATGGCACAGTCAGTAATATCCGGGCGGAAAATGTTCATATTCTCACCTCGGGTCGGAGTGCATACGCCGGCATCGGGGGAGGGTGGGTTAAAGGAACGGTTGCCAACACCACGGCGGTGAACAGCTATGTCAATACCTCGGATTCGAATGCATACGCCGGCATTGGGGGGGGGAGGGTTGACGGCACGGTTGCCAACACCACGGCGGTGAACAGTCATGTCAAAACCGAGGGTAGATCTGCAGACGCCGGCATCGGGGGGGGGCGGGTTTCAGGAACGGTTGCCGAAACCACGGCGGTGAACAGCACGGTCGAAACCGAGGGTAGGTTTGCACAAGGCGGCATCGGGGGGGGGAGGGTTGACGGCACGGTTGCCCACACCACGGCGGTGAACAGCTATGTCAATGGCATTAAAGTGAATAATACTGAATCTATCGCCAATGATCAGCTTCTTTGCCAAAAAGCAGACCCACGGGTGTTAACAGCCAGTTGCTCTTCGCGAACAGAATTTCTGGATGCGTTGGATTTATCGGTTTGCCCAAATGCCGCTACAGCATCAACACCCATAGAGATTAATGATGCAGAAACCCTGGGCAAGATTGGTCGACATCCCGACTATCGACTGGACGGTACTTATCAACAGAAAGCGGATATTGTTGTCACTAAAGACTATCCATCCATTGGCAATGATACCCAGCCATTCACCGGGGAGTACGATGGGCAGGGCCGTACCATCAGCGGCCTGTCTGACTGTTTTGTTGACACTCTGAAAGGCAGCATCCGTGACCTTCACTTTACTTGTGCCAATATAAATTCCCGGAAGACGACCGGGTTAGCAGCCTGTGTTGTTGATGTTACTGGCACAGTCAGTAATATCCGGGCGAAAGATGTTCGTATTGTCACCAGGGGGCGATATGCATACGCCGGCATCGGGGGGGGGGATGTTAAAGCTGGAGGAACGGTTGCCAACACCACGACAGTGAACAGCAATGTCACAACCTCGGATTCGAATGCATACGCCGGCATCGGGGGAGGGAGGGTTGACGGCACGGTTACCAACACCACGGCGGTGAACAGCTATGTCAAAACCGAGGGTAGATCTGCATACGGCGGCATCGGGGGGGGAAGGGTTGACGGCACGGTTGCCCACACCACGGCGGTGAACAGCCATGTCAAAACCGAGGGTAGGTTTGCCCAAGGCGGCATCGGGGGGGGAAGGGTTGACGGCACGGTTGCCCACACCACGGCGGTGAACAGCCATGTCAAAACCGAGGGTAGGTTTGCCCAAGGCGGCATCGGGGGGGGAAGGGTTGAAGGCACGGTTGCCCACAGCACGGCGGTGAACAGCTATGTCAATGGCATTAAAGTGAATAATACTGAATCTATCTCCAATGATCAGCTTCTTTGCCAAAAAGCAGACCCACGGGTGTTAACAGCCAATTGCTCTTCGCGAACAGAATTTCTGGATGCATTGGATTTGTCCAGTGATGCTTGCCCGGTAAATACCGCTACATCCATTGCCGATGGAGGAAGGTTTGCCGACACCCCGGCGGTAGCCGCTACCTTGGGAATTACCTCAGGTTCCCTTCTGGCAGCGGGCGGATTGGGGATTGCCGCCTATTCAACCTATCAATGGATTACCGGTTACCAGGAGGGGTTGCGTGGTCAGGAGCTGGCGATGAAACCAGTGACCCGTGGTAAAGAACTGGCAAGCACTGCGGTCAACTCGGTATCACAGGGTATTCAGGGAATCAGAGAACGAATGAACAGGCAGAGTGTTTCTACGCAGGAACCAGCCCATGAAATGAGCCAGGTAAAGACTGACAGAGTGACTGAGCTGTACAAACGTATTAATCAGCTATCACAACCGGAACATCCGGAAAACCTGTTACACGGTTTCAATGCAATTGATGGGAAACCAGCGTCATGAAACTTGAATGTGTTCAAAAAGAAAGACCGCACTCTGGATTTTTGCCTCCCGTCTCAGGTTAGACATTAAGGGATCCATTGCAGAAAACCAGTTACTTTACTCCGCTGTTATTCCATACAGGGATGTACGAAACCCACCTTGCAGTGAGAACTATCTTGCCGGGCATTCACCTCCCTGTGGGACGGGTCCTGTGCAGGATGACAGCGGAGTGAATCGGTAGATTTTCGCTGCTAATGCTATCACCGGTCAAAGGGCATCCAACAGCCAACCATAACCGATACGTTCCTGTTCAAGACGCAGGTTTTTCCCGTAAGTGTTATCTTTCAGTGCCGCAAACAATGGCAATTCATCCGGGGTAAGTCCCGCCAGTTCACCGGTAAAACGTTTACTGTCCATCTCCTCCGTGCAAAGTTCCAGATGCGCTTGCAGGGTGGCCTGGTCCATCAACAATGAGCGGACTTGCGGAAAATACTGCCGCAGGCGGGAGAGTATGGCAAAACCATGGGTGTCAATATCGCCCCAGTAGATAATCTCTTTTTCCTTCAGCCAGCCAATGGAAGACAATGACTGAATACCATAGCCCAACCCAAAGATCACAATGGCATCCGGTACCGGTGGAAAGGCAAGACCATTGACCTTGTTTTCTGTGATAAACACCTTGCTGGTTCCCGGATCTATAAATTGCGACACCGGAACCGTGATATCCGTCACCGGGCCGGGATGATCCAATAACCGGTAGCGCACCAGTGGCTCATCAAACCGCAGGCCAAAGCGGCGTTCAAAACCGTTTTCTGCGAGACCGGCGA
>NZ_JAGHQV010000122.1:0-3519 GCF_017744175.1 Thalassotalea sp. G20_0
CTCTTCTCAACATCTACAGTACCGTTCAGTAAACCCTGCTCAAGATTTTAATGCCCTCATCAAACCAGAAATAATGGATGGTCTGGTGCGTAAATCGGATCGTTTCGGTCATCGCTATGATGGGAGAAATCACGGTCAATACGCCAGTTCAATTAAAAAATACACGTCAGATTCTAAAAGACCGTTAAATCGGGATGAACAAAGCCAGCTGATACGTTTGCTGCAAAATTTTACAGCAACACGGAGCTGGAATTGGCGAAGCCTGACGACAACACTTCATTCATTGACTTCAGCGGGTGTTTTTACCCTTCATAAACCCATGGATGAGCGTGTTAAGCTTACTCAGGCGGCCTTATTGTCAACGCTTTTTGATGCAATAATATTCAAGTGCAACCAAAAACCTGAAGCCAGGGATATTGGCACCCAGGAAATCGCCAACCTGCTGTGGGCCATGGCGAAACTGGTGGACAACGGGCTGGAGCGAACACCAGAGCTCAAAGAGGCCGTGGCCGCGCTGTTGCCCAACGTAAACGCACAGAAAGACCAATTTATTCCTCAGCATATCGCCAACCTGCTGTGGGCCATGGCGAAACTGGTGGACAACGGGCAGGATCAGACACCAGGGCTCCAAGAGGCCTTGGCCGCGCTGTTGCCCCACGTGAACGCACAGAAAGACCAATTTAATGCCCAGGGAATCGCCAACCTGCTGTGGGCCATGACGAAACTGGTGGACAACGGGCAGAATAGAACACCAGAGCTCAACAAGGCCGTGGCCGCGCTGTTGCCCCACGTGAACGCACAGAAAGCTAACTTTAAACCACAGGGTATCGCCAACCTGCTGTGGGCCATGGCAAAACTGGTGGACAACGGCCAGGAGCGGACACCAGAGCTCAACGAGGCCGTGGCCGCGCTGTTGCCCCTCGTGAATGCACAGAAAGCTAACTTTAAGCCACAGGAAATCGCCAACCTGCTGTGGGCCATTGCGAAACTGGTGGACAACGGGCAGAAGCAAACACCAAGGCTCAACGAGGCCGTGGCCGCGCTATTGCCCCATGTGAACGCACAGAAAGACCAATTTAATGCCCAGGGTATCGCCAACCTGCTGTGGGCCATGGCGAAACTGGTGGACAACGGGCAGGAGCAAACACCAAGGCTCAACGAGGCCGTGGCCGCGCTGTTGCCACATGTGAACGCACAGAAAGATCAATTTAATGCCCAGGGTATTGCCAACCTGCTGTGGGCCATGGCGAAACTGGTGGACAACGGGCAGGAACGGACGCCAGAGTTCAATGATGTAGTGGCCGCCCTGTTGCCCCATGTAAAGGCACAAAAAGCTCATTTTAAACCCCGGGAAACCGCCAACCTGCTGTGGGCCATGGCGAAACTGGTGGACAACGGGCAGGAGCAAACACCAAGGCTCAACGAGGCCGTGGCCGCGCTGTTGCCACATGTGAACGCACAGAAAGATCAATTTATTCCTCAGCATATCGCCAACCTGCTGTGGGCCATGGCGAAACTGGGTGAGTTCATTGAGCTGAACGTGGTCACATCTACGTTCGAATTTCTTGTCTACAAAATCAGTGAAAACCCTCAGCTCTCTCAGCAAAATATATTGATGTCTCTCTGGGGAGTAATGGTATGCTGTGCCAGGTTGTCTCTGGTCCCCAATGCCAATAAAAATAATTTGCTTGAAAAGCACATGGATGACCTGTTTACCCGTCTGGAAAATACATCCCCAGACAATGAAGAGGATCAACGCATCATTGCCATGGTCACAAGTTGGCTTGGGAGACCATGTCCGGTAGTCCCCCGTTACCAGACAACCATTTCAAAACCTCAAGCCGATTTCCGGTATCAACTCCAATCGCGCATTCCCTCTTTGAAGATTGAAGAAGAAAAAAGTCTGAACTTATTACCTCCGGTTGACCTGCTACTGCCAGATCACAACATTGTGATTGAAGTTCAGGGGCCCTATCATTACGTAGGCAGTGATTTCAACATCAGGAATGGTTCGTCGCTGCTTAAAATCGCACTGCTGCAAAAAGCAGGATTTGAGGTCATTGAAATTCCGGTTAACATGCTTTTGAATCAGGATTTAATGAAACCATACATTGATCAAATAAAGACCAGGATAAGCTTCCCGCCACAGGGGCATGGCTCTGTATCACTTAAAAGAAGGTGGGCAGATGATTCATACATTACTGCTGATAAAAGCACGCAACCCACAGATCACGGTGACTTAACTGCAGAAGAACATTTAGAAGTAGAAGAGCAAACCGGAAAACCAGCCAAGAGGAAGAGAAAAAACAGCCAGTAATCCCCTCTTTTCGACCCTGGAACCGTTTTCACATTCCAGGAAAGTTCTACCAGCGTTGAAGACCTGTTGCCCCTGAATTTCGCCCCGGATGATTTGAAGATAACGGGTGGTTGGCATCAGGAGTAGATGAGTTTCTACCACTGCTCACATTTATCAACATTCCAGCAAAATGAACTTCTGAACAGTACAGCAGTCTGCTTTTTATATTCTCATGAATTAATGAAATATAGTTATGGATAGAAACTCTGCTGGTATCAGTGGTCAATACGCAAGATCAGATAATTATTATAACCGACCGGGTGGCCATGCCGCTTCTTCAAGACGTGGACGATATAGACATGCCACAGTCAGGTGGGATGATACCCCACGCACTAACCCTGGGCGTAATAAATGTTACCGTTCTTCTGACGCATGCACTTCTCAACATCTACAGCGCCGTTCAGTAAACCTTGCTCAAGATTTTAATGCGCTCATCAAACAGGAAATAATGGATGATCTGGTGAGTAAATCTTATCGTTTCGGTCATCGCTATGATGGGAGAAATCACGGTCAATATGCCAGTTCAATTAAAAAATACACGTCAGCTGCTAAAAGACCATTAAATCGAGCGGAACAAAGCCAGCTGATGCGTTTGCTGCAAAATTTTACCGCAACACGGAGCTGGAATTGGCGAAGCCTGACGACAACACTGCACTCATTTACGTCAGCGGGTGTTTTTACCCTTTATAAATCCATGGATGAGCAAGTTAAACTTACTCAGGCTAACTTATTGTCAACGCTATTTGATTCAATAATATTCAACTGCCACCAAAAACCTGAAGCCGGGGATATTGATGCCCAGGGAATCGCCAACCTGCTGTGGGCCATGGCGAAACTGGTAGACAGCGGGCAGGAGCGAAAACCAGGGCTCAACGAAGCTGTGGCCGCACTGTTGCCCCACATGAACGCACAGAAAGACCAATTTATTCCTCAGCATATTACCAACCTGCTGTGGGCCATGGCGAAACTGGTGGACAACGGCCAGGAGCGGACACCAGGGCTCAAAGAGGCTGTGACCGCCCTGTTGCCCCTCGTCAACGCACAGAAAAACCAATTTATTCCTCAGCATATCGCCAATCTGCTGTGGGCCATGGCGAAACTGGTGGACAATGGGCAGAAGCACACACCAGGGCTCAAAGAGGCCGTGGCCGCGCTGTTGCCCC
>NZ_JAGHQV010000123.1:0-3425 GCF_017744175.1 Thalassotalea sp. G20_0
GTTTTGCGAGTGCTGAATGGTGGGGCTGGTGGAGGGGTTAGCCTTGGCGGTATATCTGGGGCTAATGTTCCCGTTCCCCCTCCGGTTGGGCTTTTGTAGCTGTCCAGCCTGTACCAAGACATTGTTAAGTGTAGTTTGTGGGCTTCAGAGGTGGGTCAGAATCCTGACCGATCTACCAATATGCTATGCTTTGTCCGGGCGCAAGCTCTGACAGGCTGCACGATTAATGCGCCCTTGCTCCCTTGCTGCGCTGGTAGCAGGGGAGCTTCATGCATCAGTGCTTGCTAGTCCTGGCTGGTGGTGGGTAGGGCTTTACTGCATTCATGCCGTAAAGTGCGTAATTCTGCTGCGTAATATCACTGTGTAAAAGTGCGTGAAGGTAGTGCGTGAAACGGTGCGTGAAAAAGTGAGCGAAAGCAGTGAGCGAAAAGGTGTGCGAAATTCGAACCAAACTTCGAACCTGTATTCGTACCATCGTTCGTACTTTTACTTCGTACCAATAGCCCTACATGCTTCTGTCATAGGGCTTTCAAGGCTGCGTACATTTTCCTGAGTGCGTAGATATGGTGCGTACATTACTGCGTACATCTGTGAAATTGTTGGCAAAGGTTCGCATTCGGAATGCGTACCAATGTGCGAACCAGAGTGCGAACTTATGGTGCAAACCAGACTGTAAACCAGCATGAGAGTTTCAACAATTTTTAACAGGTGCGCTGCCAAATCCACCAGCACGAAACCTTAACATTCCTTAACCTTT
Organism: Thalassotalea sp. G20_0; assembly: GCF_017744175.1. NCBI lineage: Bacteria > Pseudomonadati > Pseudomonadota > Gammaproteobacteria > Alteromonadales > Colwelliaceae > Thalassotalea > Thalassotalea sp. G20_0. The sequence goes on from NZ_JAGHQV010000123.1 coordinate 758, forward strand.
TTCCTCGGCTGGCTGCTCCTGCATTCTGTATTCAGACTGAAGTTTTCTATACCAGCCGTTCGTCTTTAGTCCCAATCTGCTGCTGGTTTGCCAGTGCGCAATAGTGCGAACTGCGCACCTTGGTTATTGGCTTCCCTCGTGGCTTGCAGACTTCAAGGTTTCTCAAGCGCTGTTGCTTGCTGACATTGACTTTTCTTGACCGGTAGAAAGCTGCGAACTGTACTCTTGCCTGTTCTGAAAGTGCGTCATTTTGCTGCGTCATTGGTGCGACATTTCGTGTGTGCTAATTGAGGTGCCTACAAAAACAAAGTTATCTATCCGTTATGGATTGATTGCCCTGGCTTCAATCTGCCCGGATCGGGGTAGATTGGTTGTGCTTATGACCTGAAGCAACACATCACTCAACCGGCAAGATATTCCTTGTAGCGGCTTGTGAGTTATCAGTAGAGTGTATGACTGCTCTGATATGACAAGCCAAAACAAGAAGAGGATGGAGCCTGTGTTCGCGATTTTCTCACGACAGAAGATGTATTCTGACTGCGCCAATAATCTATGCCATGTAACCAGCTTGCCTGAATCAGCATGTAAGGAGTTCGTTACTCGTTGGGTTCCGTTTTTGAAGGAATTTCATTCTAATTCTGATAGCTCTGACACTAAAAACCTTGATTTTGCTGGGGTTGCTAATTACGTCTTAATTGAACACCTTCTCATAAATAAGACATGGAACGCAGATAATCTAAACAGAAGCGTCTGTATCAACTTCGTTGCGGGTATTGATCGCTTGCTGGGGCCTGAAGCTCCACCACACAAAGAGCTAAAAGACATATTGGATAGAGAAGCTGCTACTTCGTATAGCACGACAGACATTGAGGCACTCCGCATAGCGATAATTCATGCTCGTCTTTACCCTGGCCAATGGATTTACTCAACCTTCCAGCTTTCCCCGAACGAAGTTAGAGACAAGCGAAACCCACCTGAAGAGAAAGAGTTAACGCTTCACTTTGGGCAATACACAGACCTTGCAGAGCGTTTCAGAAAAGCAAACATGACAAAGGTTGATTCTGTTGAAGGCGGTCGGCTAAAGGTGGGCCAGTTTTCAGTGACAAGGAATCCAAATAATACGTTTACTGTTCGTTACTGTAAGCATCAGGAAAAGAGCCTACAGTAGTTCTGCGTTTCGTTAATTGCCTGAGTCAGCCCGTTAACAATAACTGCTCTGGCTTCTCAATGAATCGCTCATAGTCGACACCATACCGGCTTGACCACTGCGCTTGCAGGCCGGTTAGCTTGTCCTGTAGTTCCTGCTTCTCTTGGTTGTTCTTGTCAATCATATCCTGTGAAGGTTTCACGCCTGCCATTGATGAAGCAAAGTCCAGAGCAAAACCGCTAAACCGTAGACTGCTCTGTGCCTTCTGGATCTCGCCTGAGAGCCTGGCGGCTTCGTGGTCGAATCCTTCCGGTGCATGCTTCACGGTGTTATTGATAACTGCCTCCCTGATAGCGTGCTGGATCGCTTGGGTTCTGAGTTCGTCTACAGGTTGTTTGCCGGTTATCAGGTCAATGATTTGCGCTCGCTCAAAGTATCCAAGGGTTTCCATACAGTTTCCGCTTGTGTCATTGGCGCATACCTCAAACAAACCGGCTTCAGACTTGGCGATAAGTAATAGCCTGTCTGCTTCCTCGTCTGTCATTTTCCCTAAGTCTACATCTTCCCAGGGCGACCAGTACCTAGGGTCTAACCTGCCTACTTCCAGCATTGGCATGTATTCCAGTACAAACCCCATATCGGTTATGGCATTGAACATACGGGCTGTCTGTCGTTGTGCGAATAGTTGAGCATCGCCCAATAGTACCGGGTCTGTGCTGTAGTCCTTTTGTGTCCCCTGTGTACCGTTGGAACATTCTTTAAGTCTGGCTGCTAAATACTGTTGTCTTCGTTCCTGCTGGTGGTGCCTGGTATCCGGTGCGGTGCATGCCCGGCTGGTTTCGTTCAGTCCTGCCCTGGTTATCACTCGCCTGATACTGGTGGCTGACTTAAAGCCTAATACCCTGGCAATGGTCTTGTAGCCGTTACCCTGTTGGTACAGTGCGATTGCTTGTGCTGCCTGTTGTTTGTTCATTGTGTACCCTGTGTCCCTTTTGTACAGGCAAAACAAACCGGATGTGTTATCCGGTCTGCGTCATGGTGTGTTATTGCAGTTGAAGCCTTTACGCTGCTTCCTGCTCTCTGCGAGTGGTTACAGGTGTGTGTTGCTCGTCGCTGTGATCACCATCAGCCAGCACGGTGAATATTTCCTCTACACCTCTAAGTGCGTCTGCTCTGGCCAGAGAGGTTTCACCAGTAGCGATGTTGGCCAGTATGTTGTTCATTAAGGTTGCTGTGTAGAGCAAGGTGTCTCGGTACTTGGCAAGTTCCTGGCTGCTCTTATCCATCAATGATTCTCTCCTGTAATGCCTGTCCGTTGTTGGTTCTGGTATGGGTGGTTCTTATTGAGCCTTACCAGAGGGGGGAATGTGCGCCACTTTCGCCCCCTGGGTTTCCGGTATTCCCCCTCAATCTGCAAGCCTAATTCTGGGTGGTTGGTGAACCGGGTTATCCTGACATTGGATGCAGGCACTTCCAGAAACTCAGCGACAATGTTGATTACCATCCACTGAGTTTTAACGA
>NZ_JAGHQV010000124.1:0-3388 GCF_017744175.1 Thalassotalea sp. G20_0
TCCCTGTGCTGTGGCCACAATATCGATTTTGCCAAAGCAGGCCCAGAGAATGGCGATGACAAACAAAGCGATAATCACTTTAACGATAACCCGGCTTGCCGGACTGGCTGGGGTATCTTCCACCTCCAGTGCCGCTGGCAGAAACTGACGACGGGTGTCATCCAGAGATTCCGAGCGTTCCGTTCGACTGAGCAACACCTTGGTGGCTTTTGAGAACAGAGACTTCATCTACACCGTCTCCCGTAATCCATGCTGATGGGCATTCAACCTTGCGTAATGACCACCCTGTTTTACCAACTGATCATGAGTGCCTTCTTCCACAATACGACCTTTGTCCATCACGATAATACGGTTGGCATCCCGCACCGTGGAAAGACGATGGGCAATAATAAAGACCGTGCGTCCCTGGCTGATCTTTTTCATGTTCTGCTGGATGATGTGTTCCGATTCATAATCCAGGGCACTCGTGGCTTCATCAAAAATCAGGATCTTCGGGTTGGTGAGCAACGCACGGGCAATGGCAATGCGCTGTTTCTGACCGCCGGAAAGGGAGCTGCCCTGTTCACCGACATTGGTGTCGTAACCTTCGGGCAATTCCAAGATAAAATCATGGGCACCGGAGAGTTTCGCCGCTGCCATCACCCGTTCAATGGAGGCACTCGGGTCGGCCAGGGCAATGTTGTCCCGCACCGAGCGGTTGAACAGGAAGTTTTCCTGCAGCACCACGCCCACTTGTCGGCGTAGCCAGGCGGGTTCTACCAATGCCAGGTCGACACCATCCACCAATAGACGACCAGACTCCGGTACATACAAGCGCTGCACCAGCTTAGTCAGCGTACTTTTACCGGAACCGGAACGGCCAACAATACCTATAATTTCTCCCGGATTAACGGTTAAGGAAACACCATTGAGCACTGCCGGTCGATCAGGCTGATAACGGAAGGTCACGTGTTCAAAACGCACCTGACCTTTCTATGCCGGTAATGTGGTTCGGTTCGGATCGTGCCCCGGTTCTGTAGGGGTATTCAGTACATCGCCCAATCGCTGAACAGAGATTCCCGCCTGTTGGAAATCCTGCCATAGCTGTACCAGTTTCAGGATAGGGGCACTCACCCGACCGGCAATCATATTAAAGGCAATCAGCATACCAACGGTAAGCTCACCATTAATGACCAGTGTGGCACCTACCCATAACGTCAGCACCGTGACGACTTTATTGATTAACCCGGCAAACTGGCTGGCAATATTACCAAGGTTCATAGCCCTGAAGGAGGCAGACACATAAGCCGCCAACTGGTCTTCCCAGTGCCGCTGCATCTGGGGCTCCACCGCTGAGCTTTTGATGGTTTCCATGCCAGTGACCGATTCCACCAGGAAGGATTGATTTTCTGCGCCACGCTTGAACTTCTCATTCAGTCGGGCACGGAGAATCGGGGTAACGATTAAAGAGAGCAGGATATAAAACGGAATGGAACCCAACACAATCCAGGTCAGCGTTGGGCTGTAAAAATACATCACCACAAAAAAGACGACGGTGAATAACAGGTCGATACACAACGTCAGGGCAGAGCCGGTAATAAACTCCCGAATGGTGTCCAGCTCCCGAACCCGGGCCACCGTGTCGCCTACTCGACGAGCTTGAAAGAATGCAATGGGCAATCGAAGTAAATGGTTGAACAGCCGTGAGCCAAGCACCACATCGACTCTGTTTGTGGTGTGACTGAATACATAATTCCTGAGGCCATTCAGGACAATATCAAAAAATGAGAGTACCAACAGGCCAAATGCCAATACGTCTAACGTCGTTAATGCCTGGTTAACCAGCACCTTGTCGATAATCACCTGAAAGAACAGTGGGGTGATCAGGGCAAACAATTGAATAAAGAAGGAAGCCAGCAATACTTCCGACAGCAGTTTTTTATGCTTCAGCAAAGCGGGAATAAACCAGCTGAAATCAAACTTGGCAAAACTGCCCGGCAACAAAGAGCGTTTCGTGAATAACAGAACATCGCCAGAGAGCATCGTTTCCAACACATCCAACGATACTGCCTCGGGGGATTGCTTCAGCGGACTTTGAATCAGCGCCTTCCCTTCATGTACCCGGGCAATGATGAAGTAGTGACCATCCACCTGTCGTGCAATCGCAGGCAACGGCAGATCAGTCAGCTGATCCACCGCCACTTTGATTTTTCTGGCCTTCAGCTTCAGGGATTTGGCCGCCCTGAGCATAGCCGTATCGTCCAGCGCTGCATCTGCACAACCAAACTGGTGGTGCAACTGCTCAGCCTCTGCCGCTACGCCATGAAATTTGGCCAGCATCACCAGGCAATGTATGCCACTATCTATGGAATTGAATTGACTCACTACTACGACTGTCCAGATACTTATTTTTATGAATGGACATCGTGCCTGATGCAGAACACGAACTTTCAGTTAGAAGAGGCTTGGAGAAGGAAAGCTTTTCAGCTTGCGGCATCTACTGATAACAGGCGATTCCTTCCAGGTACCAGCGAAAGACTGGATATAAGCAGTACGGCCACGAACGCAGGCCATCATTCCTCGGGTCATTCCATGTATCCCTTTCACTATTGAGTTGTTCTTATTGAATGAAACACATTCAAACAGCAGTTTAAATCGGTGTCAACAGCTATAAATAAAGTCAATATATTTTTTGACTCTGTTCACATAATTGCTGTGGCAACAAGGCTTCCAAAGCATCCACAGAATTACAGCCGGGTACTCGTTACAATTCACGACAGAGATAATCGTAGAGTTCCAGTCCATTAGCCTTTGCACTTTCGATCAGACTGTAAAAAATGGTACTGGCCTGAGGGCCAAAGGACTTCTTTTACAGCCACAACACCGTATCCGGCGTATCCATCAGTTTGCTGATACGGGAACGTTCCCTTTTTGATTGTTCACGCCTGCGGTTTACTGAATATTATCCCTGTTTTACCGAATTGAGACTTTGCTTCTTACGCATTGACTCCCCTGACAGTTCCAAACGGTGTGAACGGTGAATCAGACGATCCATAATGGCATCCGCTGTTGTGGGTTCATCAATATAAACATGCCACTGGGTAACAGGTAATTGAGATGTAATCACCATGGCCCCTTCTCCAGTCCGCTCTTCTATGATGTCCAGCAAATCCTGTCGGCCCATATCTGACAGTGGTGACATTGCCCAGTCATCCAGAATTAGCAGCCTGGTACGTGTCAGCAGGTTGCGAAGCTTGGGTAATGAGCCGTCCTTGCGGGCAATATCCAGCTCTTCCATCATCAGCCCGAACCGCTTATAGAGTACGGAATGGCCAAGCCGGATTGCTTCATTGCCAAGAGCGCAGGCCAACCAGCTTTTACCAGTACCCGTGGGACCTGTCATCAATAA
>NZ_JAGHQV010000125.1:0-3387 GCF_017744175.1 Thalassotalea sp. G20_0
ACGCACAGAAAGACCAATTTATTCCTCAGCATATTGCCAACCTGCTGTGGGCCATGGCGAAACTGGTGGACAACGGGCTGGAGCGCACAGCAGAGTTCAAAGAGGCTGTGGTCTTGTTGTTGCCCCACGTAAACGTACAGAAAGACCAATTTATTCCTCAGGCTATCGCCAACCTGCTGTGGGCCATGGCGAAACTGGTGGACAACGGGCCAGAGCGGACACCTGGGCTCAACGAGGCCGTGGCCGCCCTGTTGCCCCTCGTGAACGCACAGAAAAACCAATTTACTCCTCAGCATATCGCCAACCTGCTGTGGGCCATGGCGAAACTGGTGGACAATGGGCAAGAGCGGACACCTGGGTTCAACGAGGCCGTGGCAGCGCTGCTGCCCCAAGTGAACACACAGAAAGACCAATTTAATGCCCAGGGTATCGCCAACCTGCTGTGGGCCATGGCGAAACTGGTGGACAACGGGCTGGAGCGGACACCAGAGCTCAACCAGGCCGTGGCCGCCCTGTTGCCCCTCATGAACGCACAGAAAAAACAAATTAATGCCCAGGGCATTGTCAACCTGATGTGGTCCATGGCGAAACTGGTGAACAACGGGCTGGAGCGGACACCGGGGCTCAAAGAGGCGGTGGTCACACTGTTACCCCACGTGAGCGCACAGAAAGACCAATTTAATCCCCAGGGAATCGCCAACCTGCTGTGGGCCATAGCGAAACTGGTGGACAACGGGCAGGAGCAGACACCAGGGCTGAACGCGGCCGTGGCCGCGTTGTTGCCCCATGTGAACGCACAGCAAAACCAATTTATTCCTCAGCATATCTCCAACCAGCTGTGGGCCATGGCGAAACTGGTGGACAACGGGCAGGAGCAAACACCAGAACTCAAAGAGGCTGTGGCCGCGCTGTTGCCCTGTGTGAACACACAGAAAGACCAATTTAATCCTCAGGATATCGCCATCCTGCTGTGGACCATGGCGAAACTGGTGGACAAAGGGCAGAAACGGACACCAGATCTCAACGAGGCCGTGGCCGTGCTGTTGCCCCACGTAAACGCACAGAAAGCTAACTTTACACCACAGGTAATCGCCAACCTGCTGTGGGCCATGGCGAAACTGGTGGACAACGGGCTGGAACCGACACCAGAGTTCAAAGAGGCCGTAGTCGCGCTGTTGCCCAGCGTGAACGCACAGAAAGACCAATTTAATGCCCAGGACATCGCCAACCTGCTGTGGGCCATGGCAAAACTGGTGGACAACGGGTACGAACAGACACAAGAGTGCAATGAAGCGGTGGCTGCGCTGTTGACCTGCGTGATCGTACAAAAAGCTAACTTTAACCCACAGGCAATCACCAACCTGCTGTGGGCCATGGCGAAACTGGTGGACAACGCGCAGGAGCGGACACCAGGGATCAACGAAGCTGTGATCGCATTGTTGCCCATCGTTAACGCACAAAAGACTAATTTTAATCCACAGGAAATCGCTAACCTGCTGTGGGCCACGGCGAAACTGGGTGAACTCGTTGAGCTGAACGTGGCTACCTCTACGATCGAATCGCTCGTCTATCGAATCAGTGAGAACCTTCAGTTTTCTCAGGAAGGGATATCGATGTCTCTCTGGGGAGTAATGGTATGCTGTGCCAGGTTGGCTCTAGACTCCAATGCCAATAAAAATAATGTGTTTGAAAAGCACATGGATGATCTGTTTACTCGCATGGAAAGTACATCGCCAGATAATGAAGAGGATCAATCCATCATGATCATGGCCGCAAGTTGGCTTGGCAGAGCGTGTCCGATCATCCCCCATTACCAGACAACCATTTCAAAACTTCAATCCAACTTCCGCGATCAACTCCAATCATGCATGCCCTCTTTGAAGATTGAAGAAGAAAAGTGTCTGAACTCATTGCCTCCCGTTGACCTGCTGCTGCCAGATTACAACATGGTGATTGAAGTTCAGGGACCATCCCATTACGTGGGTGGTGATTTCAATACCAGGAATGGTTCAACTCTGCTTAAAATCGCACTGCTGCAAAAAGCAGGATTTGAGGTCATTGAAATCCCGGTTAACCAGCTTAGGCACATAGATTTAATGAAACCATATATTGATCAAATAAAGACCAGGGTAAGCATCCCGCCACAGGGTGATGGCTCTGTATCACTTAAAAAAGGGTGGACAGATGCTGAATACGTGACTGCCGAAGAACAGTTAGAAGAGCAAACCAACCCGGAAAAGAGGAAGAAAACAAACAGCCAGTAATCGCCTGCCTCCCATCATGACTCAAGTAAACTTTTCCGCAAAATGAACTTCTGGGCAGAACAGCAGTCTGCTTTTTATATTTTCATGAATTAATGAAATATAATTATGGATAGAAGTTCTGCTGGTATCAGTGGTCAATACACAAGATCAGATAACGGTTACAACCAACCGAATGGCCATGCCGCTTCCAGGCGTGGGCGATATAGACAAGCCACAGTCAGACAGTGGGATAATACCCCACGCACAACCCCGAGGCGTAATAAAGTTTACCATTCTGCTGCCACAGGCCCTTCTCAATATCTACTGCGCCGTTCAGTAAACCCTGCTCAAAATTTTAATGCTCTCGCCAAACAGGAAATAATGGCTGGTCTGGTGAGTAAATCGGATCGCTTCGGTCATCGCTATGATGGGAGAGATCACGGCCTGTATGCCAGTTCAATTAAAAAATACACGTCAGCGTCTAAAAGACCGTTAAATCGAGCGGAACAAAGCCAGCTGATGCGTTTGCTGCAAAATTTCACAGCAACGCGGAGCTGGAATTGGCGAAGCCTGACGACAACACTGCACTCATTTACTTCAGCGGGTGTTTTTACCCCCCATAAACCCATGGATGAGTGTGTTCAACTTACTCAAGCAGCCTTATTGTCAAAGCTACTGGATGCAATAATATTCAACTGCAACCAAAAGCCTGGAGCCAGGGATATTGATGCCCAGGAGATCGCCAACCTGCTGTGGGCCATGGCGAAACTGGTGGACAGCGGGCAGAACCGGATACCAGAACTCAAAGAGGCCGTGGCCGTGTTGTTGCCCCATGTGAACGCACAGAAAAAACAATTTATTCCTCAGGGAATCGCCAACCTGCTGTGGGCCATGGCGAAACTGGTGGACAGCGGGCAGGAGCGGACACCAGAGTTCAACGAGACCGTGGCCGCGCTGTTGCCCCGCGTGAACGCACAGAAAGCTGACTTTAAACCACAGGAAATCAATAACCTGCTGTGGGCCATGGCGAAACTGGTGGACAACGGGCAGAAGTGGGCATCAGGGCTCAAAGAGGCTGTGGCCGTAATGTTGCCCCACGTGAACGCAGAGAAAGACCAGTTTATTCCTCAGCATATCGCCAACC
>NZ_JAGHQV010000126.1:0-3356 GCF_017744175.1 Thalassotalea sp. G20_0
TATCTGGGGATGTATTATCCAGGCGAGTAAACAGGTCATGCATGTGCTTTTCAAGATTTTTATTGGCATTGGAGACTAGAGACAACCTGGCACAGCATACCATTACTCCCCAGAGAGACATCAATATTACCTGCTGAGAGAGCTGAGAGTTTTGACTGATTCGGTGGACAAGCGATTCGAACGTGGATTTAACCACGCTCAGCTCAACGAGTTCACCCAGTTTCGCCATGGCCCACAGCAGGTTGGCGATACCCTGAGAATTAAATCGGTCTTTCTGTGCGTTCACGAGGGGCAACAGCACGGCCACGGCCTCGTTGAGTTCTGGTGTCTGCTCCTGCCCGTTGTCCACCAGTTTCGCCGTGGCCCACAGCAGGTTGGCGATATGCTGAGGAATAAATTGGTCTTTTTGTGCGTTCACGCGGGGCAACAGCGCGGCCACGGCATCGCTGAGTTCTGCGGTTCGGTTCTGCCCGTTGTCGACCAGTTTCGCCGTGGCCCACAGCAGGTTGGCGATTTCCTGTGGTTTAAAGTTAGCTTTCTGTGCGATCACGTGGGGCAACAGCGCGGCCATGGCCTCTTTGAACTCTGGTGTCCGCTCCTGGCCGTTGTCCACCAGTTTCGCCATGGCCCACAGCAGGTTGGCGATATGCTGAGGATTAAATTGGTCTTTCTGTGCTTTCACCCGCGGCAACAGCGCGGCTACGGCCTCTTTGAACTCTGGTGTCCGCTCGTGCCCGTTGTCCACCAGTTTCGCCACGGCCCACAGCAGGTTGGCGATATGCTGAGGAATAAATTGGTCTTTCTGTGCGTTCACGTGGTACAAAAGCGCGGCCACGGTCTCGTTGAGCTCTGGTGTCTGCTCTTGGCCGTTGTCCATCAGTTTTGCCATGGCCCACAGCAGGTGGGCGATATGCTGAGGAATAAATTGGTCTTTCTGTGCGTTCACGTGGTACAACAGCGCGGCCACGGTCTCGTTGAGCTCTGGTGTCTGCTCCTGGCCGTTGTCCAACAGTTTCGCCATGGCCCACAGCAGGTTGGCGATTTCCTGTGGTTTAAAGTGAGCTTTCTGTGCGTTCACGTGGGGCAACAGCGCGACCACAACCTCTTTGAGCTCTGGTGTCCACTTCTGCCCGCTGCCTGCCAGTTTCGCCATGGCCCACAGCAGGTTGGTGATTTCCTGTGGTTTAAAGTGTGCTTTCTGTGCGTTTACGTGGGGCAACAGCGCGGCCAAGGTCTCTTTGAGCTCTGGTGTCCGATGCTGCTCGTTGTCCACCAGTTTCGCCATGGCCCAAAGCAGGTTGGCGATACCCTGGGCATTAAATTGGTCTTTCTGTGCGTTCACGTGGGGCAACAGTGTGTCCACGGCCTCTTTGAGCCCTGGTGACCAATCCTGCCCGTTGTCCACCAGTTTCGCCATGGCCCACAGCAGGTTAGCGATATGCTGAGGAATAAATTGGTCTTGCTTTGCGTTCACGTGGGGCAACAGTGTGGCCAAGGCCTCTTTGAACTCTGGTGTCCGCTCTTGCCCGTTGTCCACCAGTTTCGCCATGGCCCACAGCAGGTTGGCGATTTCCTGTGGTTTAAAGTTGGCCTTCTGTACGTTCACATAAAACAACAGCGCGGCCACGGCTTCGTTGAGCTCTGGTGTCAGCTCCTGCCCGTTGTCCACCAGTTTCGCCATGGCCCACAACAGGTTGGCGATTTCCTGTGGTTTAAAGTGTGCTTTCTGTGCGTTTACATGGGGTAATAGCGCGGCCACGGCCTCGTTGAGCTGTGGTGTCCGCTCCAGCCCGTTGTCCACCAGTTTCGCCATGGCCCACAGCAGGTTGGTGATACCCTGTGGTTTAAAGTTATCTTTCTGTGTGTTCACATGGGGCAATAGCGCGGCCACGGCCTCGTTGAGCTGTGGTGCCCGCTCCAGCCCGTTGTCCACCAGTTTCGCCATGGCCCACAGCAGGCTGGTGATCCCTTGGGCATGAAATTGGTCTTTCTGTGCGTTCACCCGGGGCAACAGCGCGGTCACGGCCTCGTTGAGCCCTGGTGTCCACACCTGCCCGTTGCCCACCAGTTTCGCCATGGCCCACAGCAGGTTGGCGATACCCTGTGGTTTAAAGTCAGCTCTCTGTGCGTTCACATGGGGCAACAGCGCGGCCACTGCCTTTTTGATCTGTGGTTTCAGCTCCAGCCCGTTGTCCACCAGTTTCGCCATGGCCCACAGCAGGTTAGGGATACCCTGGGCATTAAATTGGTCTTTCTGTGCGTTCACGTGGGGCAACAGCGCGGCCACAGCCTCTTTGAGCCCTGGTGTCTGCTCCTGCCCGTTCTCCTCCAGTTTCGCCATGGCCCACAGCAGGTTGGCGATTTCCTGGGGTTTAAAGGTAGCTTTCTGTGCGTTTACGTGGGGCAACAGGGCGGCCACGGCCTCGTTGAGTTCTGGTGTCTGCTCCTGCCCGTTGTTCACCAGTTTCGCCATGGCCCACAGCAGGTTGGCGATTCCCTGGGCATCAATATCCCTGGCTTCAGGTTTTTGGTTGCAGTTAAATATTATTGCATCAAGTAGCGTTGACAATAAGGCAGCTTGAGTAAGCTTAACACGCCCATCCATGGGTTTATGAGGGGTAAAAACACCCGCTGAAGCAAATGAATGAAGTGTTGTCGTCAGGCTTCGCCAATTCCAGCTCCGTGTTGCTTTAAAATTTTGCAGCAAACGTATCAGCTGGCTTTGTTCCGCTCGATTTAACGGTCTTTTAGCAGCTGATGTGTATTTTTTAATTGAACTGGCATATTGACCGTGATTTCTCCCATCATAGCGATGACCGAAACGATCCGATTTACTCACCAGACCATCCATTATTTCCTGTTTGATGAGGGCATTAAAATCTTGAACAGAGTTTACCGAACGGCACTGTAGATATTGAGAAGAGCGTGTGCCAGAAGAATGGTAAAATTCATTATGCCCCGGGGTAGTGCGGGGGGGATTTTCCCGTTGTCTGACTGTGGCATGTCTATATCGCCCACGCCTTGAAGATGAAGTACGGTCATCCGGTTGGTTGTAATCATTACCTGATCTTGCGTATTTACCACTGATACCAGCAGTGTTTCTATCCATAATTATATTTCATTAATTCATGAGAATATAAAAAGCAGACTGCGGTTCTGTTCAGAAGTTCATTTTGCTGAAATGTCTATAAACGTAAGCGGTTGAGGAAACACATCTACATCTACTCCTTTGAGTCATGATGGAAGGGAGGAGATTACTGGCTGTTTTTTCTCTTCCTTTTTCTGCTTTTTGGTTTGCCTGTTTGATCTTCTACATATTTTTCGACGGTTTAGTAACAGTGATCTGAGGGTTGCGA
>NZ_JAGHQV010000127.1:0-3276 GCF_017744175.1 Thalassotalea sp. G20_0
TCAGTGTTCAAGCTGAAGGAGTATTTACCGTCCCGATTGAGCCTGTCTCAACCTGAGTGAACAGACAGCAATCTAAGAGTAAGAAGGTATTGGTCACTGTCCTCTGGATAAGCAAATGGTAAAACCTGCTTTGCCTCTACGGGAGCGAAAACCGGGGTCGGAAAACCGGGGTCGGGTCTTGATTCTTGATCTAATCGTCTCACACTTCCACTTCGAGAGTTTCACATCATCATGATTAATAGTCATATCAAATCCTTATGCTTTTTTTGATGTAAATAGTGAATGGGTTGAGTCAGGAAGGAACTTGTGTAAAGAAGCGGGAGTCTTAAGCTGTGATTCAATAACTTGATGAATTTATGAATTAATGACTGATCCAGATTTTAACTTACAAGGCTGTTATTCGAATTTTCTCACCGCATATGATGCTGTTATGTCCGGCGGTAAGTCACTTTCCAATCGCTATACACAAAAAAATGCTATAGCATTCGGTCAGAAAGTGGAACAGACGGTCCCAATCAATAACACCTCAATACCCGATGAGGATAGATTCCAAAACCGATTCGATGATTCAAGAATTAAACAAATGTCAATCACTATTCTTGATTCTAAAGAAATCTGTCTGGATGAGCCCTTTGAATTATCCGTAAGACCAGAAACATTTCAAAAAGCCGATAGTGGCACTGCATCAGAAATTGTTAATAACAGCCATCAGTATTCTAACGTGATGGAGCAAATCAGTCCGATAATTCAAGCTGATAACTTGAGTAATAAGTCTGTTTCAAACCCATCTAAAAAAATAACTGACAACAAAGCCTCACGATTGGAGTGCGGAAGGAAGTACCAAAGGGAGCGTCGCAAAGATCCCGCTTTCGCAGAGCGCAAAAGGCAGTACCACAGGGAGTACCAAAGGGAGCGTCGCAAAGATCCCGCTTTCGCAGAGCGCGAAAGGAAACGCCAAAGGGAGAACCTAAGGGAGCGTCGCAAAGATCCCACTTTCGCAGAGCGCGAAAGGAAGCGCCAAAGGGAGCGTCGCAAAGATCCTGCTTTCGCAGAGTACCAAAGGGAGTACCAAAGGGAGTACCAAAGGGAGTACCAAAGGGAGCGTCGCAAAGATCCTGCTTTCGCAGGGTACCAAAGGCAGTACCAAAGGGAGTACCAAAGGGAGCGTCGCAAAGATCCTGCTTTCGCAGAGCACCAAAGGGAGTACCAAAGGGAGCGTCGCAAAGATCCTGCTTTCGCAGAGTACCAAAGGCAGTACCAAAGGGAGCGTCGCAAAGATCCTGCTTTCGCAGAGTACCAAAGGGAGTACCAAAGGGAGCGTCGCAAAGATCCCGTCCTCGCACAGGGGCACAGAATCTATATGAATACTTACAACAGAATCAAAAAACAAACCGCCAACAAGGAAGAAGCTTCAAAGCAAGCTAAGATCGCAAGAGAGCAGTATCTCCAGTCAATCCATTCAGCTGGAAACTCCGGTGAATTAACACTGACTTCTAATTCAGATGAAACAAACCAGAGTCCCAGTAAAAATTCAGATGGCACTCTCCCTGCCAATTTTCAGTGTTCAAGCTGAAGGAATATTTACCGTCCCGATTGAGCCTGTCTCAACCTGAGTGAACAGACAGCAATCTAAGAGTAAGAAGGTATTGGTCACTGTCCGCTGGATAAGCAAACGGTAAAACCTGCTTTGCCTCTACGGGAGCGCCGTTAGACCGATCAAAGATAACGGAGATCTGCCGACTATCTGGAAGCGTTAGAGTCATCGTTTTATTGGCAGCTTTGGAGAGAGCAAACAAGTTCTTAACCGTCAGCCGGGAAACCCAACCAGCCTCACCATTGCCAGAGAGAATGATTGGCCTGCCGTGGCTTAGTTGACCTTCTTGAATTAGGGAAAACCAGGGTCGGGTCTTGATTCTTGATCTAATCGTCTCACACTTCCACTTCGAGAGTTTCACATCATCATGATTAATATTCATATCAAATCCTTATGCTTTTTTTGATGTAAATAGTGAATGGGTTGTTTCAGGAAGGAACTTGTGTAACGTAGCGGGAGTCTTAAGCTGTGATTCAATAACTTGATGAATTTATGAATTAATGACTGATCCAGATTTTAACTTACAAGGCTCTTATTCGAGTGTTCTAACTGCATATGACGCTGCTATGCCCTGCGGTAAGTCATTTTCCAAGGGCTGTACACAAAAAAACGCTACAGCATTCGGTCAGAAAGTGGAACAAACGCCCCCAATCAATAACACCTCAATACCCGATGAGGATAGATTCCAAAACCGATTCGATGATTCAAGAATTAAACAAATGTCAATCACTATTCTTGATTCTAAAGAAATCTGTCTGGATGAGCCCTTTGAATTATCCGTAAGACCAGAAACATTTCAAAAAGCCGATAGTGGCACTGCATCAGAAATTGTTAATAACAGCCATCAGTATTCTAACGTGATGGAGCAAATCAGTCCGATAATTCACGCTGATAACTTGAGTAATAAGTCTGTTTCAAACCCACCAGAAAAAATAACCGACAACAAAGCCTCTCGGTTGGAGCACCGAAGGAAGTACCAAAGGGAGTACCAAAGGGAGCGTCGCAAAGATCCCGCTTTCGCAGAGCGCGAAAGGCAGTACCACAGGGAGTACCAAAGGGACCGTCGCAAAGATCCCGCTTTCGCAGAGAGCGAAAGGAAACGCCAAAGGGAGTACCAAAGGGAGTACCTAAGGGAGCGTCGCAAAGACCCCGCTTTCGCAGAGCGCGAAAGGAAACGCCAAAGGGAGCGTCGCAAAGATCCTGCTTTCGCAGAGTACCAAAGGGAGTACCAAAGGGAGCGTCGCAAAGATCCCGTCCTCGCAGAGGGGCAAAGAATCTATATGAGTACTTACAACAGAATCAAAAAACAAACCGCCAACAAGGAAGAAGCTTCAAAGCAAGCGAAAATCGCAAAAGAGCAGTATCTCCAGTCAATCCATTCAGCTGGAAACTCCGGTGAGTTAACACTGACTTCTAATTCAGTTGGAACAAACCAGAGTTCCAGTAAAAATTCAGATGGCACTCTCCCTGCCACTTTTCAGTCTTCAAGCTGAAGGAATATTTACCGTCTCGATTGAGCCTGTTTCAACCTGAGTGAACATGCGTTTCCTGAATACGGCTCGTTTCTTCTTCTGGCTCGCCGGGTACGGGAGATGCTCCGATAAAAGTCGTCACCAAAGGAGCGCTAATCTGCATTTCCACCTTACGCCGGGTAAAATCTATATATTCCGCTCCAGTGAAAT
>NZ_JAGHQV010000128.1:0-3223 GCF_017744175.1 Thalassotalea sp. G20_0
TGTCCGGGGATGTATTTTCCAGGCGAATAAACAGGTCATCCATGTGCTTTTCCAGCACGTTACCTTTACTGGTGTTTGGAACCAGAGATAACCTGGCACAGCATACCATTACTCCCCAGAGAGACATAAATATCCCTTGCTGAGAGAGCTGAGGGTTGTTACTGATCCGGTAGACAAGTGATTCGAACGTAGAGGTAACCACGTTCAGCTTAACCAGCTCACCCAGTTTTGCCATGGCCCACAGCAGGTTGGCGATATGCTGAGGAATAAATTGATCTTTCTGTGCGTTCACGAGGGGCAACAGCACAGCGACGGCCTCGTTGAACTCTGGTGTCTGCTCCTGCCCGTTATCCACCAGTTTCGCCATGACCCACAGCAGGTTGGCGATTTCCTGGGCATTAAATTGATCTTTCTGTACGTTTACGTGGGGGAACAGCGCGACCACAGTCTCGTTGAGTTCTGGTGTCCGCTCCTGCCCGTTGTCCAACAGTTTCGCCATGGCCCACAGCAGGTTGGCGATACCCTGTGGTTTAAAGTTTGCTTTCTGTGCGGTCACGAGGGGCAGCAGCACGGCTACGGCCTCGTTGAGCCCTGGTGTTTGCTTTTGCCCGTTGTCCGCCAGTTTCGCCATGGCCCACAGCAGGTTGGCGATACCCTGTGGTTTAAAGTTTGCTTTCTGTGCGTTCACGTGGGGCAAAAGCCCGGCTACGGCCTCGTTGAGCCCTGGTGTCTGCCCCTGCCCGTTGTCCACCAGTTTCGCCATGCCCCACAGCAGGTTGGTGATTTCCTGTGGTTTAAAGTTCGCTTTCTGTGTGTTCACGTGGGGCAACAGCACGGCCACGGCCTCGTTGAGTTCTGGTGTCCGCTCCTGACCGTTGTCCACCAGTTTCGCCATGGCCCACACCAGGTTGGCGATTTCCTGTGGTTGAAAGTTAGCTTTCTGTGCGTTCACGTGGGGTAACAGCGCGGCCATCGCCTTGTTGAGCGCTGGTGTCCGCTTCTGGCCGCTATCCACCAGTTTTGCCATGGCCCACAGCAGGTTGGCGATATGCTGAGGAATAAATTGGTCTTTCTGTGCGTTCACGTGGGGCAACAGCGCGGCCACGGGCTGTTTGAGCCCAGGTATCCACTCCTGGCCGTTGTCCACCAGTTTCGCCATGGCCCACAGCAGGTTGGCGATATCCTGGGCATTAAATTGGTCTTTCTGCACGTTCACATGGGGCAACAGCGTGGCCACGGCCTCTTTGATTTCTGGTGTTTGCTCCTGTCCGTTATCCACCAGCTTTGCCATGGCCCACAGCAGGTTGGCGATTTCCTGTGGTTTAAAGTTAGCTGTCTGTGCGTTCACGTGGGGCAATAGCGCGGCCACGGCCTCGTTGAGCTCTGGTGTTCGCTTTTGCCCGTTGTCCACCAGTTTCGCCATGGCCCACAGCAGGTTGGTGATACCCTGGGCATTAAATTGGTCTTTCTGTGCGTTCACGTGGGGCAATAGCGCGGCCACGGCCTCTTTAAGCTCTGGTGTCCACTCCTGCCCGTTGTCCAACAGTTTCGCCATGGCCCACAGCAGGTTGGCGATATGCTGAGGAATAAATTGGTCTTTCTGTACGTTCACGTGGGACAGCAGCGCGGCCACGGGCTGTTTGAGCCCTGGTATCCACTCCTGCCCATTGTCCACCAGTTTCGCCATGGCCCACAGCAGGTTGGCGATATCCTGAGCATTAAATTGGTCTTTCTGTACTTTCACATGGGGCAACAGCGTGGCCACGGCCCCTTTGATTTCTGGTGTTTGCGCCTGCCCGTTATCCACCAGCTTTGCCTTGGCCCACACCAGGTTGGCAATTTCCTGTGGTTTAAAGTTAGCTGACTGTGCGTTCACGTGGGGCAATAGCGCGGCCACGGCCTCGTTGAGCCCTGGTGTCCGATCCTGGCCGTTGTCCACCAGTTTCGCCATGGCCCAGAGCAGGTTGGCGATACCCTGTGGTTTAAAGTTAGCTTTCTGTGTGTTCACAAGGAGCAATAGCGTGGCAACGGCTTGGTTGAGTTTTGGTGTCCGCTCCTGCCCGCTGTCCACCAGTTTCACTATGGCCCACAGCAGGTTAGTGATTTCCTGTGGTTTAAAATGAGCTTTCTGTGCGGACACGTGGGGCAACAGCGCGGCTACGGCCTCTTTGAGCTCTGGTGTCCGCTTCTGCCCGCTGTCCACCAGCTTCGCCATGGCCCATAGCAGGTTGGCGATCCCCCGGGCATCAATATCCCATGCTTCAGGTTTTTGATTGCACTTGAATTTTATTGCATCAAGCAAAGTCGACAATAAGGCACCTTGAGTGAGCTGAACACGCTCATCCGTGGGCTTATGTGTGGTAAAAACACCCGCTGAAGTAAATGAATGAAGTGTTGTCGTCAGGCTTCGCCAATTCCAGCTCCGCGTTGCTGTGAAATTTTGCAGCAAACGTATCAGCTGGCTTTGTTCAGCTCGATTTAAGGGTCTTTTAGAGGCTAACGTGTACTTCTTAATTGAACTGGCAAATTGCCCGTGATTTCTCCCATCATAGCGATGACCGAAACGACCCGATTTACTCACCAGGCCATCCATTATTTCTTGTTTAATGAGGGCATTGAAATCTTGAGCAGGGTTTACTGAACGGCCCTGTAGATATTGAGAAGAG
Source organism: Thalassotalea sp. G20_0 (assembly GCF_017744175.1). Classification (NCBI taxonomy): domain Bacteria; kingdom Pseudomonadati; phylum Pseudomonadota; class Gammaproteobacteria; order Alteromonadales; family Colwelliaceae; genus Thalassotalea; species Thalassotalea sp. G20_0. The sequence goes on from NZ_JAGHQV010000128.1 coordinate 2,667, forward strand.
CTTACGGCAGAAGAATGGTAAAATTCATTACGCCCCGGAGTAGTGCGGAGGGGATTATCCCTCTGTACGACTGTGCTATGTCTATATTGCACACGCCTTGAAGAAGCGGCATGGTCATTCGGTTGGTTGTAATCATTATCTGGTTTTGCGTATTTACCACTGGTACCAGCAGAGGTTCTATCCATAATTACATTTCATTAATTCATGAAAATATAAAAAGCAGACTGCTGTTTTGTTCAGAAGTTCATTTTGCTGGAATGTTTATAAATGTAAACAGTTGGGGAAATACATCTACTCCTGATGCCACCCATCCATTATTTTCAAATCATCTGAGGCGGGATGTATGGGCAACAGGTGTTCAACACTGGCATTCCTTCCCGGAATGTTAAAACGGTTCTTAAGTCATGATGGGAGGAAGGCGATTACTGGATGTTTGTTTTCTTCCTCTTTGCTGGTTTACCGCCTTGCTCATCTGAATGTTCTTCGGCGGTCAAGTAACCGTGATCTGAGGGTTGCCTGCCTTTATCAGCAGTAACGTATGCCTCATCTGACCACTT
>NZ_JAGHQV010000129.1:0-3164 GCF_017744175.1 Thalassotalea sp. G20_0
CCTGGCCGCTGAACTTTTCAGAGCTGTGGCCATAGAGGCGGGCACGTTCCAGACGCAGGTATTCTTCCAGGATGGCAATGCGTTTTTTCTGTTCTTCTATGACGATGGACTTTTTCTGGATAATGTCATCTTTCTCAAGAAGGGCATTGTCTTTTTCAAGAATGACACCGTCGATGGTCTGGATGGTCTCAAACAAGGCCTCTGATTAATATTCTGAACCCCATTATTGGAGGTTGGAGTAACTACTATCGGCATGGTAACAGCAAGCGGACATTCAGTTATGTCGATCACCGGATATGGAAATTAACATGGTGCTGGGCAAAGCGCCGACACCCGAACAAATCGAAACACTGGGTAAAATATCGGTACTTTCCCGGTCAGGACTGGATGTTCAGGAACGACAGTTTGCATCTATACCGGCACAAGCACACTCCAATAACCCGACATATCAAGGTTCGAGGGGCTTCAAGTCCGCACAATCCGGGCCTGCTGGATTATTGGGAACAGCGACGTCGGCGAAGACAGCTGAAAGAATCCTTCTATAAACAACGACGAGAGGCGCTATTCAGGCAGCAGAACAGTTGCGCGGTGTGTGGAGCACCCTTTCAACATGGTGATCCATTGCACGACAAGCAAGCTGTATATAAAACGCTTGATAGTCCACCTCAATATCGTCAATTGGTGCATCAATGGTGTCGAATGGCACAGGGTGCAAATAGTGAATGCCCTTAAGGCTTGAGCCGTATGCGGTGAAAGTCGCAAGTACGGTTCTTAGGGGGCTGGGTGACAGTAATGTCACCCGGCTACCCGACTCATCTACTCGGATTCTTGATCTAATCGTCTCACACTTCCACTCCGAGAGTTTCACATCATCATGATTAATAGTCATATCAAATCCTTATGCTTTTTTTGATGTAAATAGTGAATGGGTTGTGTCAGGAAGGAACTTGTGTAACGTAGCGGGAGTCTTAAGCTGTGATTCAATAACTTGATGAATTTATGAATTAATGACTGATCCAGATTTTAACTTACAAGGTTCTTATTCGAATGTTCTAACTGCATATGACGCTGCTATGCCCTGCGGTAAGTCACTTTCCAAGGGCTGTACACAAAAAAACGCTATAGCATTCGGTCAGAAAGTGGAACACACGGTCCCAATCAATAACACCTCAATACCCGATGAGGATAGATTCCAAAACCGATTCGATGATTCAAGAATTAAACAAATGTCAATCACTATTCTTGATTCTAAAGAGATCTGCCTGGATGAGCCCTTTGAATTATCCGTAAGACCAGAAACATTTCAAAAAGCCGATAGTGGCACTGCATCAGAAATAAAAATTGTGCGAGTTTGGAGTATGGCTGGTGAAGACGGCTCTCACTCTGTTGATAACAGCCATCAGTATCCTAACGTGATGGAGCAAATCAGTCCGATAATTCAAGCTGATAACCTGGGTAGTAAGTCTGTTTCAAACCCATCTAAAAAAACAACTGACAACAAAGCCTCACGATTGGAGCGCCGAAGGAAGTACCAAAGGGAGCTTCGCAAAGATCCTGCTTTCGCAGAGCGCGAAAGGCGGTACCACAGGGAGTACAAAAGGGAGCGTCGCAAAGATCCTGCTTTCGCAGAGCGCGAAAGGGAGTACCAAAGGGAGTACCAAAGGGAGCGTCGCAAAGATCCCGCTTTCGCAGAGCGCAAAAGGGAGTACCAAAGGGAGCGTCGCAAAGATCCCGCTTTTGCAGAGCGCGAAAGGGAGTACCATAGGGAGTACCAAAGGGAGCGTCGCAAAGATCCTTCTTTCGCAAAGTACCGAAGGGAGTACCAAAGGGAGCGTTGCAAAGATCCCGTCTTCGCACAGGGGCAAAGAATCTATATGAGTGCTTACAACAGAATCAAAAAACAAACCGCCAACAAGGAAGAAGCTTCAAAGCAAGCGAAAATCGCAAGAGAGCAGTATCTCCAGTCAATCCATTCAGCTGGAAACTCCGGTGAATTAACACTGACTTCTAATTCAGATGAAACAAACCAGAGTCCCAGTAAAAATTCAGATGGCACTCTCCCTGCCAATTTTCAGTGTTCAAGCTGAAGGAATATTTACCGTCCCGATTGAGCCTGTCTCAACCTGAGTGAACAGACAGCAATCTAAGAGTAAGAAGGTATTGGTCACTGTCCTCTGGATAAGCAAATGGTAAAACCTGCTTTGCCTCTACGGGAGCGCCGTTAGACCGATCAAAGATAACGGAGAACTGCCGACTATCTGGAAGCTTTAGAGTCATCGTTTTATTGGCAGCTTTGGAGAGAGCAAACAAGCTCTTGACCGTCAGCCGGGAAACCCAACCAGCCTCACCATTGCCAGAGAGTATGATTGGCCTGCCGTGGCTTAGTTGACCTTCTTGAATTAGAAAAGCCCCGGTCAGGCTACGCTCTGTGGTTTGCTCGACGGGGTTCCATTCAAATTCATTAATCCAGAGCAGATCGTCTGGGAGGGTTATGGTATCCAGTTGCATCAGACCGTCCTCATGCCTGCGTTTTTCAGGGCTTCCAGCAGTTTGGTTTCATCCGTTGAATCAATGCCGACATTGACCGCACCATCGGGATATTCGAGCCGGATAATTCTTTGCGGAGCCGGTTGTGTGGTTCGAGTGATTGGTGCTGACGCACTCCCCTGGCTCTCCTGGAGGGCTTTTGCTCTTTCATTATTAGCCTGCCGCAGTCGCTCGTTGTAAATCTGCTCACTGATTCGCAGAGCTGAGTTGATATTCCTGATCGCCTCCTGATCCCCGTTGGCAATGGCCTCGGCCTGCTGCGCCTTCAGATCATCACGCTGATTTTGATAACGCCGTTGCTCAATATCCGATTGTCTGCCCTGCAATTCATCCAGTTCATCTTGCAGGCTGTTCAGGGTATTGCGGGAACTGTCGCCTAAGCTGGCCATGTTTTGTTTGGCTGAAACAATGGCGTTATTGAGCCGGTCTAAATCCGTTTGATTGAGCAGGTTCATGGTTTGTGCGGCATCTTCCGCCTCATGGACAAAATTTCTGGCATTGATCTCGCCCTGTTCATAGCTTTCAAACAGCTGTTCAAGGGCAATTCTTTGCTCTAAAAATTGTTTTTTCACATAAGCGGCAGCGGTTGATGTTTGATTGAGCCAGCGACCAATGCC